>NZ_JAHLZB010000033.1:0-66303 GCF_025128255.1 Synechococcus sp. CS-205 | reverse complement strand
GCGCTCGCCCGTGCTCGTTGGACCTTCGAGGAAGCCTTCGATCAGCGTATCCACGCCCGCGGCTACGAGGACTTCCGGCACAGCGACGTGACCGTGATCGCGCGTCTACCCGCCGACGGTGGCGCCCGGATCAGTGAGCTCGCCGAACGCGCGGCGGTGACCAAGCAGGCGATCGGCAAGAGCGTGAAGTCGCTGGAGGCGCGCGGCTACGTCGAGCGTCGCCCGGATCCCGATGACGGCCGCGCGCAGCGGGTGGTCCTCAGCGAGCGCGGCATGGCGCTGCTGAACGACGCGCGCGAGGTGATCGCCGCGATCGAGGCGGAGTGGGCGGAGGTGCTCGGCGCCGCCGGGCTCACGCGCCTGCGACGGGCGCTGCTGACGGTGAGCGACGAGCTGGGGCCGGCGGAGTACCTGTAGCGCTCAGAGAACGCAGGTCGCGAAGGCGCCGCCGCTCGCGACGTCGGCGACGCAGCGGGTGCCGGTCGGGCAGATGCGGTCGTCGGTGCACAGGCGCGTGCAGACGTTGCGGCTCGTGTCGCAGAGCCCGCTGACGCACTGGGCGTCGAGCGTGCACGGAAGCCCGAGGTCGACCGTTCCGGCGTCCAGACAGATGAACACGGTGCCGCCGCCGCCGTCGTCGCTCCTCCGCCACCGTCTGAGTGGCCCAGCGGGCCCTTGCCGGTGTCGACGAGGTGGGCCGTGGATCTCTCTTCGGCCCTGTCTTCGCCGCCGCTGTGGTGCTGCCCTCCCAGTCGGTGGCCCCCCTGGCGGCTGCCGGTCTCACCGACAGCAAGGCCCTGCGTCCGCGCCAGCGCCAGCGTCTGGTGCCCCTGATCACCGCCCAGGCCAGCGCCTGGGCCCTCGGCCAGGCGTCCGCCGTGGAGATCGATCGCCTCGGCATCCGGACGGCCACGGAGCTGGCCATGCTCAGGGCCCTGCAGCGGCTGCCGCTGGTCCCTGATCTGGTGGTGGTGGATGGGGTGCTGCCGCTCCGCCTCTGGCCGGGGCGGCAGCGCACCCTCGTGCGGGGTGATCGCCGCTGCCTGGCGATTGCCGCCGCGAGTGTGCTGGCCAAGCAGGCCCGCGATGCCCTGATCGAGCGCCTGGCCCAGCGCTTCCCCGGCTATGGACTTGAGCGCCATGCGGGCTACGGCACGGTTCTGCACCGGGAGGCCCTGGGTCGTCTCGGCCCCAGCGGCCTGCACCGCCTGAGCTTTCTGACCCGGGTGCTCAGCGGCTCTCCCGCCAGCTGCTGAAATCCTTGAGCAGCTGCTGGCTCACCCGCGTGCGGATCCCCAGCAGGACGCCGCCGAGCAGGGAGCGGCCGGTGGCTTCGAGCACCCGGGGTGCAATCAGGCGCAGCATCGGCGGCCGGCTCACGCAAACGGCCATCTGGGCCTCCCCCTCCAGCCCCCGTCCCCCCACCTCCAGCCAGGAGGTCAGATTCAGCTGGAAATCGTCCACCAGGCCGAGTCCCTCCAGGTGACAGTCCACCGCATCCAGCTCCAGCCGCCCGGGCCGTCGCTGCGCGCGCAGATGCACCACCGGCTTGACCTGCAGCTGAAACACCTGCAGCCGTGTCACGTCGTAGCGGTAGTCCCCGGGCCCGAGGCGCGTCAGCTGGCTGGGATCGAGCAGGGCCTGGATCACCCGCTCCTCGTCGTCGAGGTACGACACCAGCTCCTCCGCCCGCTCGTCGATCGGGAGGCTGAGCTGCTGGCTGGCGCTGAAGGCCAGGGTCATCGCCTCTCCTCGGTGGCCGGGGGGGGATGATCTTATCGACCGATGTTTCACCCCTTCACCATGCGTCTTGCCTTCCTCGGCCCTGCCGGCACCTACGGCGAGCAGGCGACGCGGCAGCTGGCCGCGTTGGAGGGCATCGACGCACCGGAGTTGATGGCCCAGAGCGGCATCCGCTCCGTGGTGAAGGCCCTGGCGGACGGCCACTGCGACGCCGCTGTGGTGCCCGTGGAGAACTCGGTGGAAGGAGGCGTGACCGCCTGTCTCGATGGTCTCTGGGAGCACCCCGACCTGCGCATCCGTCGTGGTCTGGTGTTGCCGATCCGCCATGCGCTGCTGGGCTCCGGGCCGATCGAGCGCATCAGCGAAGTGCTCTCCCATCCCCAGGCCCTGGCCCAGTGCAGCCTCTGGCTGAGCGAACACCTGAGTGAGGCGCTGCAGCTGCCCACCAGCTCCACCGCCGAAGCCGCCCGGCTGGTGGCCGGCAGTCGCTTCCGGGCGGCGGTGGCCTCACCCCGGGCTGCGAAGGAGCATGGCCTCGAGGTGCTGGCCTATCCGATCAACGATGTGCCCGGCAACTGCACCCGCTTCCTGATGCTGCAGCGGCAGGTGGAGAGCCAGCCGGATGCAGCCACGCTGTGCAGCCTGGCCTTCTCCCTGCGCAGCAACAGCCCGGGTGCTCTGCTGGAGGCCCTCAGCTGCTTCGCGCGCTTGCAGCTGAACATGAGCCGGATCGAGTCACGCCCCTCCAAGCGGGAGATGGGCGAATACATCTTCTTCGTCGATCTGGAGATGCCGGCGGACCCCAGCCTGCTGGAGGAAGCGATCGAAGCCCTGCGCGGCCATTGCCAGCACCTGGCCCTGTTCGGCACCTACCCGCTCACCAACCTGTCCGAAGAGCAGTAGCGGAACACCCCGAAGCGCATCATCCCGCTGCTGAACGCCCAGTGCATCAGCAGGATCGTGGGCGCTTCCCTCAACCCCTGCAGCACAGCTGCCGGACCCAACCTCAGGATGGCGCCGGGGCGGCGCACCCCTTCGAGGATCGAGTCGATCCAGGAGGGCAGGGTGGCTTCACTCCAGTCGGCGGTCTCCACGGCTCCGGACCGCCGATGGGGGCTGGCTTCCAGGTTGCGGCGGAAGGAGGGGATGGACGCGAATTCCGGATGGGCCCACTGGTGCAGCAGCTGATCCATCACCCAGCGCTCCAGCCCGTTGAGCTCACCGTCGCTGGGGTCGCGCCGGTTCCAGTCGGCCACCACCAGCTGCCCACCTGGGGCCAGCACCCGCAGCAGTTCATCGGCGTAGCGCTGCTTGTCGGGCATGTGCGGCCCGGCCTCCACGCTCCAGACGGCCTGAAAGCCGCCGTCCTCCAGCTTCAGGGCCAGGGCGTCCATCACCGCGAAGCGGCAGGAGAGCCCGGGGGGTGTGAGCTGCCGGGCCCGCTCCACCTGGGCGGGGCTGATGCTGATGCCGAGCACATCGAAGCCGTAGTCGCGGGCGAGGATGCGGGCGCTGCCGCCGATGCCGCACCCCACATCCAGCAGGGTGGTGCCGGGGGGCAACCGATCCAGCCCCGACCAGCGAACGAGCTCATGCACGAACTGCTCCTTGGCCGCCCTGAAATCACGGGCCACCGGGGGGTTGCCGTAGTGCCCGAGGTGCACATGCTCGCCCCAGAGGGTCTCCAGCAGCCGATCGCCGGTCCAGCGGTCGTAGGCCTCGGCCACGGTGGCCGTGCTCTGAAAGCGGCGGTCGCGGCGCTGCCACTCCCTCACAACACCAAGACCGAGCAGACCGACTCCGGCCCCCACGGCCAGAGGAGGAAGCCAGGTTGGAAGCGGCATCAGGAGGGTTCCTGCCTGGGCTCCCCCATATCCTTGAAGGTGTCCTTGAGGACCGTGCGGGCGGCCAGCTGGCGGCGTGTCTGGTCGAGCAGGGCGAACTCCTGGCGCAGGCGTTCGGACGTGTCGGTGATCTCCAGCAGGGCCTGCTGATGATCCGCCACGGGTCCCCCCAGGTGGGAGCCGATCCAGAAGGACAGCTCGCGGGGCAGGTCGGGCAGATCAGAGGGAAGGGTGGTCGGTTTGCCGATCAGCTTGCCGGTCAGATCCACCACATCCCGCAGCGCCTGGGTGACCTGGTGCGCCAGATCCTGAAGCACGTCGTGGCTGGTGCTGGGATCGTCCTCGATCCAGCTGACCATGGCGACGCGGAACGGAGCTTCCCGGACCACCTCAAGCACCCGGAAGCGCTGCTGGCCGAGGGTGACGATGTTGCTGCGATCATCGTCCTGGGTCTGGCACTGAAGAATTTCCGCGCAGCAGCCCACCTGGGCCATGTCCTGCTGGTTCGGGTCCCAGCGCACCACGCCGAAACGACGGTCGGTGTCCAGCACCGTCTTCAACATCATGCGGTAGCGGGGCTCGAAGATATGCAGGGGAAGCACTTCTTGCGGGAACAGCACCACATCCGGCAGGGGGAAGAGTGGGAGTTCCCTCACGGCCAGATCAGTCACAGAAGGTGTGCAGGGCGGCAAAGGGTGGTCGGGGGTGCTGGCTGGAGCGCCGAAACGTTCCGAAGAGTCTAGAAAAAAAGGACCCACCGGGAGGGTGGGTCCAGAAATTCGTCGTGTCGCGTGTGATCGAGGTTCAGAGCTTCACTTCGATGTCGACGCCACTGGGGAGATCGAGCTTCATCAGCGCGTCGATCGTCTTGGCTGTGGGGCTGTAGATGTCGATGATCCGCCGGTGGGTGCGGGTCTCGAAGTGCTCGCGTGAATCCTTGTCCACGTGGGGCGAGCGCAGCACGCAGTAAATCTTGCGCTTGGTGGGCAGGGGAATGGGACCGATGGCCGTGGCAGCCGTGTGATCGGCCGTTTCGATGATTTTTTCGCAGGAGAGATCCAGCATGCGGCGATCAAACGCCTTGAGACGGATGCGGATCTTCTGCTGAGCGATGGCGGCTGACATGGAGAGATTCGTGGGGTCGCAGGCCCTGGTGGAGACCACGGCCGAAAAACAGGGAGACGTGAATGGGATGGCGGGAGATGGAGCCGGCCGGGGCCATGCTCACTCCCGCTGAAGACAAGCGATAGGAGCTTGGAACAACTTGTCGAGGTGCGTTTCGAGGGGCCTTCCCTATCGTGGGGGAGGCCCCTGATTCAGGGCGGCCGTTTCCGACTCAGGCGACGATCTTGGAGACCACGCCGGCACCGATGGTGCGGCCACCTTCGCGGATAGCAAAGCGCATGCCCTGCTCGATGGCCACCGGGCAGATCAGCTCAGCAGACATCTTGATGCGGTCTCCGGGCATCACCATCTCCACATTGGAGCCGTCGTCGGCCGTGAAGGCAGTGATCTGGCCGGTCACATCCGTTGTACGGATGTAGAACTGGGGACGGTACCCGGCAAAGAAAGGAGTGTGGCGACCGCCTTCTTCTTTCTTGAGGACGTAAACCTCACCTTCGAACTTGGTGTGGGGCTTGATCGAGTTGGGCTTGACCAGCACCATGCCGCGCTCGATGTCTTCCTTCTGCACGCCGCGCAGCAGCAGACCCACGTTGTCTCCGGCCATGCCCTCGTCGAGCAGCTTGCGGAACATCTCCACGCCGGTGACGGTGGTTTCGCGGGTGTCCTTGATCCCCACGATCTGGACGGTTTCGCCCACTTTCACCTTGCCGCGCTCGATCCGGCCGGTGGCCACGGTGCCGCGTCCGGTGATCGAGAAGACGTCTTCGACAGCCATCAGGAAGGGCTTGTCGATCTCACGCTCAGGCTCGGGGATCGACTCGTCGACACCATCCATCAGGTCGAGGATCTTGTCGACCCACTCGTTCTCACCGCGGATGCCCTTGCCGCCGCCCTGGATGTGCTCAAGAGCCTTGAGGGCGGAACCGGCAATGATGGGGATGTCGTCGCCGGGGAAGTCGTAGCTGCTGAGCAGCTCACGCATTTCCAGTTCGACGAGCTCGAGGATCTCCTCGTCGTCGACCATGTCCTTCTTGTTGAGGAACACCACCAGGGCGGGAACGCCCACCTGCTTGGCCAGCAGGATGTGCTCCTTGGTCTGGGCCATCGGGCCGTCGGTGGAGGCCACCACCAGGATGGCGCCGTCCATCTGGGCGGCACCGGTGATCATGTTCTTGACGTAGTCCGCGTGACCGGGACAGTCGACGTGGGCGTAGTGACGCTTGTCGGTTTCGTACTCGACGTGGGCCGTGTTGATCGTGATGCCCCGCTCCTTCTCTTCGGGAGCACCATCAATGTCGGCGTAGTTCTGGGCCTTGGCCTGGCCTAGGGAGGCCAGCACATTGGTGATGGCGGCAGTGAGGGTGGTCTTGCCATGGTCAACGTGACCGATGGTGCCGATGTTGACGTGAGGTTTGTTCCTCTGAAACTTCTCGCGAGCCATTGAAGGAAAGAATCGGGGGTGGTGGTTAGGG
Organism: Synechococcus sp. CS-205; assembly: GCF_025128255.1. NCBI lineage: Bacteria > Bacillati > Cyanobacteriota > Cyanophyceae > Synechococcales > Synechococcaceae > Synechococcus > Synechococcus sp. CS-205. The sequence goes on along the minus strand of NZ_JAHLZB010000033.1, from coordinate 60,119 downwards.
TTGAGAGATCAGGAATTGCCCTGATTCTTGGCGATGATGGCCTCAGCAACATTGCGAGGAACTTCCTCGTAGTGGCTGAACTCCATCGAGAAAATACCCCGACCCTGGGTCATGGATCGGAGTTGAGTGGCGTAGCCGAACATTTCGGCCAGGGGCACCTTGGACTGGACTTTAGACTGTCCGTTGTCGATGGATTGCCCTTCGACCTGTCCGCGACGGGAGGAGAGGTCACCGATGACCGATCCGAGGAAATCCTCGGGGATCTCGACCTCCACCTTCATCATCGGCTCAAGAAGTACAGGATTGCACTTCTTGACCCCGTCTTTGAAGGCCATCGAGCCCGCAATCTTGAACGCCATTTCGGAGGAGTCCACGTCGTGGTAGGACCCATCCACCATGGTGACTCGGATATCGATCATCGGGAATCCTGCAATCACACCGGACTGGCAGGTTTCCTTCATGCCGTTCTCTGCGGGGCCAATGTATTCCTTGGGTACGATGCCGCCAACAATCTTGTTGACGAACTCAAAGCCGGAACCAGGTTCGCCCGGCTCCATCTCGATCACCACATGCCCATACTGGCCTTTGCCGCCGGTCTGGCGGGCGAATTTGCCTTCGCCTTTGGCACTGGCACGAATGGTTTCGCGGTAAGACACCTGCGGAGCGCCGATGTTCGCCTCCACCTTGAATTCTCGCAGCATCCGGTCGACCAGGATCTCCAGGTGCAGCTCACCCATGCCGGCGATCACGGTCTGGCTGGTTTCAGGATCGGTGGACACTCGGAAGGTGGGGTCCTCTTCGGAAAGGGATTGAAGAGCCTTGGAAAGCTTCTCCATGTCGCCCTTGGTTTTGGGCTCCACCGCCACCGAAATCACCGGTTCAGGGATGTAGAGCGATTCGAGGATGATCGGGTCGCTCTCGACGCAGAGGGTGTCCCCGGTGGTGGTGTCCTTGAGGCCCAGCACAGCACCCAGATCGCCGGCGCGCAGCTCATCCACCTCCTCGCGATCATCCGCCTTGAGCAGAATCAGGCGGGAAATGCGCTCTTTCTTGTCCTTGGTGCTGTTGAGGACGTAGCTCCCCTTCTGAAGCACCCCGGAATACATGCGCACGAAGGTGAGCTTCCCGTAGGGGTCGGCCATCACCTTGAAGGCCAGGGCGCTGAACGGGGCACTGTCGTCGCAGGGACGGTTCGACTCGGTGCCGTCGGGCAGCAGGCCGGTGATCGGCGGCACGTCGACCGGAGCGGGCAGGTAATCCACGACGGCGTCCAGCACCAACTGGACCCCCTTGTTCTTGAAGGCGGAACCGCAGAGCATGGGAACGAGACCGTGCTTGACCACGCCGGTGCGGATGCCTTTGATCAGCTGGTCTTCGCTGAGTTCACCATTCTCCAGGTACTCTTCCAGTAACTCTTCGTCGGTTTCAGCCACCGACTCCATCAGCTTGCCGCGCCACTCGGCGGCTTCTTCCTTCATGGCCTCAGGAATCTCACCTTCGAGGATGTCGGTGCCGAGATCATTGGTGTAGAGAATGGCCTTGTTTCTCACCAGATCGATGATTCCCTTCAGGTCGCCTTCGGCGCCGATCGGCAGCTGAAGGGGAACGGCATTGGCCTTGAGCCGATCTTTGATCTGGGCGTAGACCTTGAGAAAATCGGCCCCGGTGCGGTCCATCTTGTTGACGAACACGATCCGGGGCACCTTGTAACGGTCAGCCTGGCGCCAGACCGTTTCAGACTGGGGCTGCACCCCACCGACTGCGCAGAACACAGCCACCACACCATCAAGCACCCGCATCGAGCGTTCCACCTCGATGGTGAAATCGACGTGACCTGGGGTGTCGATGATGTTGATGCGATGGTCGTTCCAGCTGGTGGAAATGGCCGCCGCGGTGATGGTGATGCCGCGCTCTCGCTCCTGGGCCATCCAGTCGGTCACAGCGGCGCCATCGTGCACCTCACCCATTTTGTGGACCACACCCGAATAGAACAGGATCCGTTCGGTCGTGGTGGTCTTGCCGGCGTCGATATGAGCGGCAATGCCGATATTTCTGACGCGTTCCAGGGGATAGGCGCGGGCCACGGGGGAGGTCTCCGGTGTTGGATCGACGAATTTTGCGGGCGCGAGTTTTGGGGCTGGCCTGATCTGAGTGAAGGCGCCCGCCGTTCAGCCCAGAGCGGGTGCTCAGTAGCGGTAGTGGGCGAAGGCCTTGTTGGCCTCGGCCATCTTGTGGGTCTCTTCGCGTTTGCGGACAGCGCTGCCTGCTTCGTTGGAGGCGTCCATCAGTTCGCCGGCCAGTTTCTGGGCCATGCTCCGACCGTTGCGGGCCCGGGAGAAGTTGACCAGCCAGCGCAGGGCCATGGCGGTACCCCGCTCCTGACGCACCTCCATCGGCACCTGGTAGGTGGCACCGCCCACCCGGCGGGCGCGGACCTCCACCAGGGGAGTGGCATTGCGCACGGCCGTTTCGAACACCTCGAGGGGATCGCTGCCGGTGCGGTCGTTGATCAGTCCGAAGGCGTCGGAGAGAATCCGCTGAGCGGTGGACTTCTTGCCGTGCTTCATCAGCCGTGCCACGACCATCGAGGCCAGGCGGCTGTTGAACTGGGGGTCAGGAAGGATCGGGCGCTTCTCAGCAGCGTTGCGGCGGGACATAAACCTGAGGGGATCGGCGGTGCGAAGGGGAGGAGTGGAAGGCGATCAGGCCTGGGATCAGCTCTTGGGAGCCTTGGCGCCGTACTTGGAGCGGCTCTGGCGACGATCCTTGACACCCGAGGTGTCGAGAGTGCCGCGGATGATGTGGTAGCGGACCCCGGGGAGGTCCTTGACGCGACCGCCACGGATCAGCACCACGGAGTGCTCCTGAAGGTTGTGACCGATCCCGGGGATGTAGGCCGTGACCTCAAAGCCGGAGGTGAGGCGCACACGGGCCACCTTGCGAAGGGCCGAATTCGGCTTTTTCGGGGTGGACGTGTACACCCGGGTGCACACCCCACGGCGCTCTGGGCAGGCGCGCAGAGCCGGGGACTTGGTCTTGCGGGTGAGGTGCTGCCGCTCGGTGCGGATCAGCTGCTGAATCGTGGGCATCGAGGGCCGGAGAATTAGGCCGGGCGTCCGGCCGTTTTCGACAATCCGTCACCTTACTTTGTCGTGGTCCCCCCAACCCCCGATCGGCTGAAGGCGGCGCCGCAGGCACAGCAGCGCACTCCCTCCCCGGAGCGGATCAGAAAGCCGCCGCCGCTGAGGTCACCTCGGTAATCCAGGCTGAGACCCGCCAGCAGTGGCACCTGGGCCGCCGGGGAGTGCAGGGTGATGCCATCGGCCCGGGCCACAGGAACTCCAGCGAGGGGCCCCGGGCGGATCCGGATGACCCATTGCTCGCATCCCCCTGGCACCAGATCCAGGTGCATCAGACCGGGTGTGCCGGCCACAGCGGCCAGTCGACCGAGCTCGGCCGCCGCCGCGGATGACAGTCGCAGGGTCAGACCCTTGGGCATGGGGGCGATCTGGCGCAAGGTGACCGTGGAGGCCTCCAGCTTGCCAGCCTCTGCGCCAGGCGGTTTCAGCGCCCGGCTCGTTCCACGGCCTGCGCCTGCCCGCTGCGGGGCACGAGGCCGAGACCGTTGTGGATCGAGGCCGCCACTCCCCGCCCCCGCACCGTCTGGGTGTTGCCCACAAACAGCCCTGTGGAGCTACCGCCATCGAGGTTGAGGGCGTCCCGCATGCCCAGTTGCCGCAACAGAACGGCGGTCTCCCGCAGGGTGGGGCCGGCGTGGCCCACCCCCTGCAGCGTCAGCAACCAGAGCTGACGTCCATCGCTGCCGATCACGGTGCGCGGGGCGCCCTGGCTCTGAAACGCGCTGCTGAAACCTTCGGCTGTGCCGTTGAGGACGACCCGGCTGTTCAGGAGCAGCAGGGGCCCGCCCCCCATCACGAAGGCCTTCTGGCCGAGCGGGTCGCTGGGCCGACTGGCGAGGTTGAGCCGGCTGGCCTCGGGCCACGGTGGAACCACTCCGGCCCTGCCCACCACCAGGGTGTCCTCGGGCCCCAGGGCGATGCCCCGCTTCAGCTCGGTGCTTCCGAGCCGCTGCTGCACCACCCCACCCCTGATCAACACGCCCGATTCGTTGCCGCTGAGGGCCCGATAGGCCCTCCCCCAGTCGGCGGTGTAACGCGCCATGCCCCGTTTCACATAGCCGCTGTTCAGGCTGGTCAGCGGCCAGCGCTGACCCCTGGCGTCGACCAGCTGCTCCTGCAGGACCAGCCTGCCGAAGCGGGGCAGACCGCCGGGCTGCCAGCCGATGGCGCCGCGGTTGAGGATCGGTCCCGAGAGCCACCGCCCCTCGGCCTTGAGGGCCCCCAGGGGCAGCCGCCGCACCCGATTGAAGAAGCCGCCGTTGATGGCCACCAGGGCCTGCTCCCGCTGGGCCAGGGCCGTGAGCGAGGTCAGCCCCTGCATCCCGTCAGGACGGGTGAGCAGCCGCAGGTCGAGCGGACTGGTCCTCGGGTCGAAGCGGACGCTGCTGATCAGCATGCGCCTGGCTCCCACCGGGCGAACCTGGCGATCGATGCTGACGCTGCGTGAGAGCAGGGCCTGAAGGCGTGGATCCAGGGGGGGTGGGGCCGGATCCGTCCGGGCCGTTCCCCCGGCGCTGGAACCCGGAGGGATGGCGAACACCACCCTGTCGGGGCCGCCCAGGGTCAGGATCCTGCCACCGCCGCTCGGGCGCAGCTGCAGCCCCTCCCGGCTGGAGCTGACCACAACGCCGAGCGCCTGCAGTTCAGCGCGCTGGTTGGCCGTGCTGCGCAGGCCCAGCAGAACCTGTCCGCCGTCCTGCCGGACCAGGGCCGCCCCATTGAGGTCCAGCACCACCCGGCGATCTGGGCCGGGGGGTGAGGCTCTCACCCGCAGCAGGCCGGGCAGGGGCATCTCCAGGAGCAGGCGGTCTCCGTCCGTCTGGATGCGGACCCCGGCCGCCTGCAGCAAGGGGGCCGCCTCCAGGGCCACCTCATCGTCCAGGCTGCGCTGTGCATTGGTGGGCACCAGCAGCTTCCGCCCGAACCACTCCAGCTCCAGGCTGCCGTCAACGCGGGTGCTGCTGGCCACTCCCAGCTGGCCCTGCAGCACCTCGAGTGGCAGCCAGACCTGGGCAGGGTTTCCCCCTGCGGATGGGAGCCATTGCCAGCGGGCGCTCTGCTCCCGTCCGTTGATCAAGATCCGTTGGCCCTCCTGGCGTGGAGAGGTGGGGCTGAGGGCCAGCAGGCCCTGGGCCTGGGCTTCGGCCCCGGCGAGGGCAGTGTCGGCAGCCGGCAGCATGGCCACCAACGCCAGGCCGATCAGGCCGCTTCGAAGGGATCGGCACCGCATCAGGATTGGACCCGCATCCGTTGGTGGTGAACGCTAACGCTGATCGCACTTTCCTAGGATCACAATTCACACCCGTGCGGGAGCCGCCTTGCGTCAGGCTTCTGCGGTTTCCTGACAGGTTGTTGCCGGGCTATGCCTCTTCCTCGCCGCTCTGTTTGGCCCCATTGCGACAGTCCGGCACCTGCGGAGGTTGCGGGCGAGAAAGACGCCTGTGGCGTCGGCTTTCTGGCTCAGCTCAGCGGTGAGCCCAGCCACTGGTTGCTTGAGCAGGCCCTGCGCGGCCTTAGCTGCATGGAGCACCGCGGCGGCTGTGGCGGGGACGGTGATTCCGGCGACGGTGCCGGCGTGCTCTGCGGCATTCCCTGGAGCTACCTGGGCGAGGTCTGGCCCGAATCCTCCCTGGCACCGGCAGAGCGCCGAGGCCTGGCGATGGTCTTCCTGCCCGTGTCGGAGCCGAAACGCCAGGAGGTCAAGCGTTTGTGCGAGCAGGCGGCCGCCCAGGTGGGCCTGCGCAGTCTCAGCTGGCGCGAGGTGCCGGTGGAGCCTTCCGTGCTGGGCCCCCTGGCGCTTCAGACCGTGCCACGCATCGAGCAGTGGCTGGTGGAGGGCCCTGAGCCTGGTGATGCGCTCGAATCCCTGCTCTTCCGCTGCCGTCGCCGGGCGGTCGACATGGTGCGGGCCGCCCCGGGGGGTGATCCCAGCGACCTCTATTTCGCCTCCTTCAGCGGGCGCACCATCGTCTACAAGGGCATGGTGCGCTCCGAAGTGCTCGCGGGGTTCTACGCCGATCTGCGCGATCCGCGCTTCGCGGTGAGTTTCGCCGTCTATCACCGCCGCTTCAGCACCAACACCCTGCCCCGCTGGCCCCTGGCTCAGCCGATGCGGCTGCTGGGTCACAACGGCGAGATCAACACCCTGCTGGGCAACATCAACTGGGCCCAGGCGGCCGAGTCCCATCTCGATGCGGTCTGGGGCGATGCCGCCTCCGACCTCAAGCCGGTGGTCAACGCCGCCTTCAGTGATTCGGCCAACCTCGACGCCATGCTCGAGCTGATGGTGCGCAGTGGCCGGCCGATCACCGACAGCCTGCTCACGCTGGTGCCGGAAGCGTTTCATCAGCAGCCTGAGCTGGAGTCACGACCCGATGTTCAGGCCTTCTACGAATATTCCGCCTGCCTGCAGGAGCCCTGGGACGGCCCGGCCCTGCTGGTGTTCAGTGATGGCCGCAGCGTCGGCGCCACCCTCGACCGCAACGGACTGCGCCCCGCCCGCTACTGCATCACCAGCGATGGCCTGGTGGTGATGGGTTCGGAAACCGGGGTGGTGGAGATCGAGGAGAGCCGCATCGTCGAGAAGGGCCGCCTCGGCCCCGGCCAGATGCTCGCCGTGGATCTCGAGCAGGGGCGTCTGCTCAAGAACTGGCAGGTGAAGGAGGAGGTGGCCTCCCGCTACCCCTACTCCGCCTGGCTGCAGGAGTACCGCCGCAGCCTGGAGCCCCAGCCCTGGTGCACGGAGCAGCAGCTCGGCGATCTCGACCTGCTGCGCCACCAGACCGCCTTCGGGTTCACGTCCGAGGATCTGGATCTGGTGATCGAGGACATGGCCGGCCAGGGTAAGGAACCCACCTACTGCATGGGCGACGACATCCCCCTGGCGGTGCTCTCCGGCAAGCCCCACCTCCTCTACGACTACTTCAAGCAGCGCTTCGCCCAGGTCACCAATCCTCCGATCGACCCGCTCCGCGAGGAGTTGGTGATGAGCCTGGAGATGCACCTGGGACGGCGCGGATCGGCCCTGCGGCCAGAGCCCTCAGCCGCCTCGGTGCTCCACCTCGCCACGCCCGTTCTCAACGAATCCGACCTGGAGGCTCTGCCCCACCAGGGCCTGGTCACCACCACCCTCACCACCCTTTACGGGCTTGATCAGGGACCAGCTGGCCTGGAGACCGCTGTGCAGCGTCTCTGTCAGGCCGCCGAGCAGGCCGTGAAAAACGGCAGTCAGATCCTGGTGCTCTCCGACCGCACCGCCGAGGGCCTCACAGCCACCACCACCTTCATCCCGGCCCTGCTGGCGGTGGGCGCGGTCCACCAGCATCTGCTCAGGCTGGGGGTGCGCCTGCACTGCTCCCTGGTGATCGACACGGCTCAGTGCTGGAGCACCCACCACCTGGCCTGCCTGATCGGCTTCGGCGCCAGCGCCGTCTGCCCCTGGCTCACCTGGGAAACCACCCGCCACTGGCTGGCCCACCCCAAGACCCGCTCCCTGATGGAGCGGGGCAAGCTGCCGGCGATCGATGCCGCCAAGGCCCAGGCCAACGTGCGCAAGGCCCTGGAGGCCGGCCTGCGCAAGATCCTCTCGAAGATCGGCATCTCGCTGCTTGCCAGCTACCACGGCGCTCAGATCTTCGAGGCGATCGGCATCGGCGCCGATCTGATCGAGCTGGCCTTCCGCGGCACCACCAGCCGGGTGGCGGGCCTCAGCCTCCGTGATCTGGCCAACGAAACCCTGACGTTCCACGCCAAGGCCTTCCCCGAGCTCAACCGCACCAAGCTCGAGTTCATGGGCTTCGTGCAATTCCGCTCCGGTGGCGAGTTCCACCTCAACAGCCCCGAGATGGCCAAGGCCCTGCATGCGGCGGTCGCCGCCGGCCCCGGCTACGACCATTTCGCCACCTACCGCACCCTGCTGGAGCACCGCCCGGTCACGGGCCTGCGCGACCTGCTGGAGCTGCGCCCCGCCCCCACCCCGCTTCCGATCGAGCAGGTGGAGAGTGTGGAGAGCATCTGCAGCCGGTTCTGCACCGGTGGCATGAGCCTGGGCGCCCTCTCCCGCGAAGCCCACGAGGTGCTGGCGGTGGCCATGAATCGCCTCGGCGGCAAGAGCAACAGCGGTGAGGGGGGAGAGGATCCGGCCCGTTACCACCCGCTGCCCGACGTCGACGCGGACGGCCGCTCAGCCACCCTGCCCACCCTGAGGGGCCTGGTGCCTGGCGACAGCGCCTGCTCAGCCATCAAGCAGGTGGCCTCGGGGCGTTTCGGCGTGACGCCGGAGTACCTGCGCAGTGGCCAGCAGCTGGAGATCAAGGTGGCCCAGGGGGCCAAGCCCGGTGAAGGGGGCCAGTTGCCAGGCCCCAAGGTGGATGCCTACATCGGCTGGCTGCGCAACAGCAAGCCCGGGGTGGCGCTGATCTCACCCCCGCCCCACCACGACATCTATTCCATTGAGGATCTGGCTCAGCTGATCCACGATCTGCACCAGGTGAATCCCGCCGCCAAGGTGTCCGTGAAGCTGGTGGCCGAGATCGGCATCGGCACCATCGCTGCCGGTGTGGCCAAGGCCAATGCCGATGTGATTCAGATCTCCGGCCACGACGGCGGCACCGGAGCCTCACCCCTGAGCTCGATCAAGCACGCGGGCAGCCCCTGGGAACTGGGCCTCTCCGAGGTGCACCGCAGCCTCCTGGAGAACGGTCTGCGCAGTCGGGTAGTGCTGCGGGCTGATGGCGGCCTCAAAACCGGCTGGGATGTGCTGATGGCGGCCCTGCTCGGCGCCGAGGAATACGGATTCGGCTCGGTGGCCATGATCGCCGAGGGCTGCATCATGGCTCGCGTCTGCCACACCAACAATTGTCCGGTGGGGGTGGCCACCCAGAAGGAGGCCCTGCGCAAGCGCTTCACCGGCCTGCCGGAGCACGTGGTCAATTTCTTCCTCTACGTGGCTGAGGAAGTGCGCCAGTTGCTGAGTGTGCTGGGGGTGGCCCGGCTGGAAGACCTGATCGGTCGGGTGGAGCTTCTTCACCCCCGGCATGTGGCCCTGGCCAAGACCAGCGCCCTTGATCTCACCTGCCTGTTGGCCCCGCTGCCCGGCTCCGACGACCGCAGCTGGCTGCACCATGACAGCCAGGCCCATGGCAATGGAGTGATCCTCGAGGATCAGCTCCTGGCTGATTCCGAGGTGCTCGCGGCCATCGAGCAGCACGGGCAGGTGACCCGCCGCCTGCCGATCGTCAACACCGACCGCAGTGTGGGAGCCCGCCTCGCTGGCGAGGTGGCTGCCCGCCATGGCAACAAAGGCTTCAATGGGTGGCTCGATCTCTGCTTCGAGGGTGCCGCCGGCCAGAGTTTCGGCGCCTTCACGCTGCAGGGCATGAACCTGCGCCTTGAGGGGGATGCCAACGACTACGTCGGCAAGGGAATCAACGGCGGCCGCATCACGGTTGTGCCTTCCGCTGACACCCAGGATCCCGGCAACCAGGTCATCATGGGCAACACCTGCCTCTACGGCGCCACCGGTGGCGAGCTGTTCGCCCTCGGCCGTGCCGGTGAGCGCTTTGCTGTGCGCAACAGCGGCGCGCGCACTGTGGTGGAAGGTTGCGGCGACCACGGCTGCGAGTACATGACCGGTGGTGTGGTCGTGGTGCTCGGCAGCACCGGCCGCAACGTGGCCGCCGGCATGACCGGCGGTGTGGCCTTCCTTCTCGATGAGGAGGACGCGCTGGGAGGTCTGCTCAACCCCGAGATCGTGTCGGTCCATCCCCTGCAGACCCCTGAGCAGGAGCAGCTGATCAAGCCGCTGCTGGAGGCCCATCTGGAGATCACCGGCAGCCGCAAGGCGGCCGAGATCCTGGCGAACTGGCCCCAGTGGCGCCCACGCTTCAAGGTGCTGGTGCCCCCCAGCGAGTTGGCCACGGTGGGTCTGCTGGAGCGGGAGAAGCTGGCCATGGCCACCTGAGCCAGGCCAGGATTCGACTCAGCTGCGCTCGAATTCGATCAGGCGCGAGAAGTAGAAGGGTGCCTGGTTGAGGCTGCGCCGTTTGGGCCTGAAGCCGGCCTCGGCGGCGGCGGCCACGATCCCTTCCTCCCGCAGGGTGTAGGCCCGGGTGGTCCTGCTCGGACCCGGGAACAGCTGCCCGATTGACTTGAGCAGGGCCAGCAGGGGGGTGTAGGGGGCAAAACTGACGATCAGGCGCCGTTCGGCAAGCCCGCCCAGATGCTGCACCATCTCCTCGGCCGCAGCCTGGGGGTAGTGGATGAACACGTCCAGGCAGATCACCGTGTCGTAGCGACCCTGAAGGCTCTCGAGGTCGGAGGCGGTGAACTCCACCCGCTCGCAGGCGAGCCCGCTGGCCTCCAGACGCCGCCTGGCCTCCTCCACCATGGCTTCGGACAGATCACTGGCGGCGATGCTGCCTGCCCCGAGCTGGGCCAGGGGCAGGCTGAGGCTGCCCACACCGCAGCCGGCATCACAGAAGCTGCGCTGCGGCAGGTCGCCCTCCTCCTGCAGCCACTCGAGCACCTGATCCACGGTCTTCTGGTGGCCCAGGCGAATGTTGCGCTGCACCTTGTTGACGTCGTCGCTGTCGCTGTAGATCCGCTTCCAGCGCTCGAAGCCCGTGCTGTTGAAGTAGTCGCGCACCTCGGCTTTCTCGGCCAGCTTGGCGCCGGTGTGGGGCGCTGGAGAGGTGGCCATGATGGCGGTGATACGAGTGGGCGGATCTTAAGGAGCCGCTTCGGGCCAACGACGCCAGCGCAGGTCTCCGTCCGGCCCCGCAGACCAGCGCAGGGTCCCGGCCAGGGGGCGTCCCAGCAGCAGCTGCTGCAGCGTGCGCCGCTCCCCGAGCACCCGCCGGGGCACCAGGGTGGCCGCCGCGATCGCTCGCCCCGGTTCGCCGCTCCAGCGGGCCAGCCGCGTCACCCCCTCCAGCAGGGGCAGGGTCACGCCCGCCAGGGTGCCGTCCTCCAGCCGGCAACTGCCGTCCTCCACCAGCAGCACCCGCTCATCCCAGCTGTGGCGACCCTCCTTGAGGCCGTAGGGCCCAAGCGCATCGCTCACCAGCAGCACCTGCTCGGGGGCCAGCCGTTGCAGCAGCACCGCCATCGACGGGGCCACATGCACCCCATCGGCGATCAGTCCCAGGGCCACATCACCGCGCAGCACCGCCGCCGCCACCGGACCCGGGGCGCGACGGTGCAGGTCGGCCATGGCATTGAAGGCATGGGTGAGCATGCCGACCCCCTTGGAGAAGGCCCATTCGGCCTGGGCCTCCGTTGCAGCGCTGTGACCCAGGCTCACCACGATTCCCTGTTGCCGCAAGGCGTCGATCACCGCTTCGGCCCCCTCCAGTTCGGGGGCCAGGGTCACCAGGGCGATCTCCGCTTCGAAACCCTTGATTCGCTCGTTCAGGGCCTCGAGGCTGGGGGCCGCCAGGTGGTGGGCTGGGTGAGCACCGCGCCGCGCGGCGGCCAGGAACGGACCCTCCAGGTGGGCACCCAGCAGCTGGCAGCGCCCTGGCCTGTGCTGCAGCCGGGCCTGGCGCAGGACGGCAAGGGCCTGGCGCAGGGGCTCCACGCCGCAGGTCACCAGGGTGGGGCTGATCGCCTCCACACCATCGGCCCAGAGCAGATCAAGCAGCTCCAGCAGCCGTGGCAGGTCGGCAGGCTCCAGCTCAGGAAAGGCCAGCCCCAGACCTCCATTGATCTGCAGGTCCACGCCGGCGGGGCTGAGCCAGTCTCCGCCCCAGTCGTCGCCGGCGGCGCAGCTGCCCGGCTCCAGCGGCAGCACCCGCGTGATCAGGCCCTGTGCGTCCACCCCCAGGCGCCAGCGCCGCCCGGACCCGTGGCTGCAGCGCGACGCGTGGGGCAGACGGACGTTGCTGATCCAGCGCACGGGCATCGGCTCCGGGTGCGAACGGGCGAAGAGGATGCCATCCTCGCCGCATGGCCACCGGCGCTCCCTGAATTGACCCGCGAACCCATCCCCCATGCCGTTGCTGAAGCCTCCCCGGCTGCGGGACCTCCCGCTGGGGGAGGGCGCGTGGCGGTGGTGATGGGCAGCGATTCCGACCTGCCCACGATGCAGCCCACGGTGGACGTGCTTGAGGGCTTCGGGGTGAGCGTGGAGGTGCGGGTGCTCTCGGCCCACCGCACTCCCAAGGAAATGGTGGAGTTCGCCGAATCGGCCGCCAGCCGTGGGATCAAGGTGATCGTGGCGGGGGCCGGCGGTGCCGCCCATCTCCCCGGGATGGTGGCAGCGCTCACCATCCTGCCGGTGATCGGCGTGCCGGTGGTCAGCCGAGCTCTCTCGGGGGTGGATTCACTCCATTCGATCGTGCAGATGCCGGCCGGAATCCCCGTGGCCACGGTGGCGATCGGCAATGGCACCAATGCCGGTCTGCTGGCGGCCCAGATCCTGGCCACGGCGGATCCGGCCCTGGCAGAGCGACTCAGGCAGCATCGCCTTGGGCTCCACGACCAGGTTCGCGCCAAGGATGCCCGCCTCCAGGAACTTGGCAGCGCGGCTTACCTGCACGCCATGGAGGTCTGAAGGATGGTGGAGTCAAGTTCGACAGCGGCACCGCTGGCGCAAAGACGGCCGCCGGCGGCCCCCTGGATCTGGTGGCTGCTGCTGTTTGTCGCCGGAGCCCTGAGCCGCTGGCTCACCCGCACGGAGCTGGTGCAGGCCTGGGATGCGGGCAATTTCGTGCTGGCCCTCACCGACTTTGACCTCAATCGCCACCAACCCCACCTGCCCGGTTGTTTCTGGTGGTTGATCAGCCTCGGACGGCTGAGCCTGCCGCTCACCGGAGGCAACGGGGTGGCGGCCCTGGAGCTGGTGAACGCGCTGGTGTCGGCCGCGGCGCTGCCCTTCGGCTGGATCCTGGCCCGGCGCTGGGCAGGCCAGCGGGCCGCCTGGTGGATGGTGGGGCTGCTGTTCAGCAGCCCCCTGCTCTGGTTCTATGCCAGCCAACCCCTGAGCTACGGGACCGAACTGGGCTGGGTGATGGCGATCGCCTGCTGCGCCTGGTTCGTGGCCGAGGGCGACCGGCGTTTCGTGCTTCCCCTCGCCTTGCTGATGGCCACCGCCGGAGGCATCCGACCCAACACCCCCCTGTTCCTCCTGCCTCTGGTGCTGGTGTGCTGCCTCAGGGGCTGGCGACGAGGAGGCCTCGAGGCCTGGAGGTTGCAGCTGGGCGTGGCGCTCGGTCTCGGTGTGCTGGTGTGGTGGGGGCAGGCCTTTCTCGAGGAGGCAGGAGGCCTGGAGCTCTACTGGTCGCAGTTGATGGCCTGGAAGCGGGCCCATACCCAGCAGGCTTCCGACCGCGGGGTGCTGGGCAATGGCTGGCTGCTGATCCGCACCGTGGCGCTCACGGCTCCGGCAGGTCTGGGCCTGGCCCTTGGAACCAGCTGGGCCGGACCGGCCGCGAAGAGCCCCGGGCCGCTCCCCCGGGAGGAGCGGCTCTGGCGGCGCTGGTTCATCGCCCTCTGGGTGCTCCCCTCGGCGTTCTATCTGCTGCTGGTGCATTTCACCCGCATGGGTCATGCCACCACGTTCCTGCCGGCGCTGCTGCTGCTGGTGGCGGCCCGCCTGGCCGAACGGGCCGACGGGAGGGGCGCCCTGCGCTGGCCCAGGCCTCTGCTGCTGGTGATGGTGCTCCAATGCGCCCTTTTCCTGCTGGTGCCAGGCGATCGCTTTCTGGAGAATCTGCGCTCCTACGATCACGACTGGAGCCTGGCCATCCGGGCCGCGAAACGCTTCGATCCCGCCACCACCCTGGTGGTGGTCACCGGCCGCTCCAACCGCCGTCCCTACCGACTGCCCTCGGTGCACCTCCCCGCCTACGACCATGGCGAGGCTGATCTGATGCTCGATCAGCACAAGGACAGCATTGAGGTGCGTCCACCCCTGCGGCGCGTGGTGATGATCGATCGCGGCCTCTCGGTGCAGCCCGGTGATGTGCCCGGTGGGCGGGTCGAGGCCCTGATCCCGGGGTGGCTGCAGTTGATCGAGGTGCCGGTGCCCGACTCCGGCCTGGAGGTGTTCCGCCGGCAGGTGAAGCCCCTGGACCAAGCAGCCCCGAACCCGGCGGGTGAGGCTCCCTCGCCATGATCCGCCCGGCTCCATTCACCCGCTGGCAGCGGCTTGGCCTGGCCTTGCCCCTGCTGGTGCTCAATTTCTGGGTGCTGCGTCAGCTGCTGTTGCCGCTGGCCCCGTTTCCGGCGCTGTTCCTCAGTGCCGCGCTGATCGCATTTTTGCTCGACCTGCCCAGCCGCTGGCTGACGGGCCGTGGTCTGCCCCGGCCGCTGGCTCTTGCGCTGGTGCTTGGCCTCGGCCTGCTGGCGCTTGTGCTGGTGGCCCTCTGGATCATCCCCCTGCTGGTGGAGCAACTGGCTGATCTGATCACGGCGCTGCCGGGTTGGCTGGTGGAGGCGGAAACCCTGCTCAACCAGGCCCAGGCCTGGGCGGTGGAGCATGGCCTGCCGGCGGATTTCGGTGATCTGAGCAGTGCCCTGCTCACCCGCTCCACCCAGTTCGCCTCGCAGCTGAGCCAGAAGCTGCTGGGGCTGCTCGGAGCCACGCTCACCCTCACGATCAACACCCTGATCGTGATCGTGCTGGCCATCTTCCTGCTCCTCGGCGGCGAGTCGATCAGCCGGGGGCTGGCCCGCTGGTTGCCGGCGAGCTGGAGGGAGATGGTGCTCGGCACCGTGAACCGCACCTTCAGGGGGTATTTCGGCGGTCAGGTGATCCTGGCGCTGATCCTGAGCGCGGCCCAGATCGTGGTCTTCACCCTGCTGGGGATCCCCTATGGCGTGCTGTTCGCGGTGGCGATCGGGTTCACCACCCTGATTCCCTACGCCAGCGCCATCACGATCGTGCTGGTGAGTCTGCTGCTGGGCCTGGAGGATCTCCGCACCGCCCTGGAGGTGCTGGCGGCGGCGATCACCGTGGGTCAGGTGGTGGACCAGGTGATCCAGCCCCGGCTGATGGGTCAGATCGTGGGCCTCCAGCCCGCCTGGCTGTTGCTCAGCCTGCCTGTCGGAGCCAGGGTTGGCAGTCTGCTGGGGTTCGGTGATCTGCTGGGTCTGCTGCTGGCGGTCCCGGTGGCCAGCTGTCTGAAGGCCTTCCTCGATGAGGTGGCCCGTCGCCTGGGCCTGCCGGATCCGGAACCAGCGCCCCTGCTGGGAGCCAGCGCCCCGGCGCTCATCCCGCAGCGATCAGCCCCTGACCCTCCAGGTGGCTGATCACCTGAGCCACGTTCTCCTCAAGGCTGCCGCCGGTATCCACCCGCAGCTCGGGCGACTCAGGCGCTTCATAGGGGCTGGAGATGCCGGTGAACTCCTTGATCACACCGGCGCGGGCCTTGGCGTAGAGCCCCTTGGGATCCCGCTGTTCACAGACCGCCAGCTCGGCGGCGCAGTGGATCTCGATGAAGTCGCCAGGCTCCACCAGGGCCCGGGCCCGTTCGCGATCGGCCCGGAACGGCGACACGAAGGCCGTGAGGGTGATCACGCCGGCATCAAGGAAGAGCTTGGCCACTTCACCGATGCGCCGGATGTTCTCCTCCCGGTCGGCATCAGAGAAGCCCAGGTCCTTGCAGAGGCCATGGCGCACGTTGTCGCCGTCGAGAACATAGGTGGCGAGACCGCGCTGGAACAGCTGCTCGTTCACGGCATTGGCCAGGGTGCTCTTCCCCGCGCCGGAGAGTCCCGTGAACCAGAGGATGGCGCTGCGGTGGCCCCGCTGGTGGGCGCGGGAGTCTCGGTTCACCGAGGCCTCATGCCAGACGACGTTGGTGGCTTTGTTGTCGGTGGGGGAGCTGGTCATCGACGGAGCGGACACAGGGACGTTGCTGAGGGGATGTTCTCACCCTCCAGCGGCCGGTGGCTTAACCGCCGGCCTGCTTCGGCCGGAAGCCCTCCGCCGTGAGGGTCTCCAGGCAGGGGGCCACCTGATCGCCCTGGAGCTGGATCACCCCATTTTTCAGGGTGCCGCCGCTGCCCGCGGTGGCCTTGAGGCGCTTGAGCAGCGCCCGGCCCTCCGCCTCGCTGAGCTCCAGACCGGTGATGGCCGTCACGGTCTTGCCGCCCTTGCCCGCCTTGGTGCGCTGCACCCGCACCCGTTGCTGCGGACGCGGGCTGGCCGCTGCCGCCGGGTCCTGCGGCCGGGCGGTGCTCGCCGCGCTGCTGAATTCCTGCCAGCCACCCTTGCCCATGGCGCCCGTTGCCGCTACGCCTCCCATCACAGCGCACCCATGAACCGATGGATCTGCCGCCCCTCCGCTTCGAGATGCTGCGCCTGGACCTGAACCCCCGCCCGGAAGCGCCCGCCTGCATTCCGGTGCCGGGTCCCGACGCCCAGTCCCTCAGTTTCTCGATGGTGGAGGCCCCCCCCTGCCGCGATCCTGCAGCGCGTCCGCGCATCGACGAGCCCCAGGGTTGGCCGCCGCTGCCGGCCCGCTCCGCTGAAGGGGACCTCTGGACCCTGCCGCCACCGCCGGTGCCGCCGCGGCCCGCTTCCTAGGCTGAGGCACCCCGATCGACCACCGGTGACGAGCACCCTCCCCCCGATCCCGCAGGATTCCGCTGCTCTCCCAGGCGCTGCTGCCCTGGAAAAGGAGGCTCGTCCCAATGCGCTCGGTCGATTCGGGCGCTACGGCGGTCAGTACGTGCCGGAAACCCTGATGCCGGCCCTGGCGGAACTGGAGGCGGCTGCTGCTGAGGCCTGGAAGGATCCCGCCTTCACCAGTCGCCTCGATCACCTGCTCAAAACCTATGTGGGTCGCCCCTCCCCGCTTTACGAGGCGGAGCGGCTGAGCGCCCACTACCGCCGCCCCGAAGGGGGTCCCCGCATCTGGCTGAAGCGCGAGGACCTCAACCACACCGGTGCCCACAAGATCAACAACGCGCTCGGGCAGGCCCTGCTGGCCCTGCGCATGGGTAAGCAGCGGATCATCGCCGAAACCGGCGCCGGCCAGCACGGCGTGGCCACCGCCACCGTCTGTGCCCGCTTCGGTCTGGAGTGCGTGATCTACATGGGCGCCGAGGACATGCGCCGTCAGGCCCTGAACGTGTTCCGCATGCGTCTGCTGGGGGCCACGGTGCAACCGGTCACCGCCGGCACCGCCACCCTCAAGGACGCCACCAGCGAGGCGATCCGCGACTGGGTCACCAACGTGGAGACCACCCATTACATCCTGGGGTCAGTGGCCGGACCCCACCCCTACCCGATGCTGGTGAGGGATTTTCACGCGGTGATCGGCGAGGAAACCAAGGTCCAGTGCCAGGCGGCCTTCAATCGCCTTCCCGATGTGCTGCTGGCCTGCGTGGGTGGGGGCTCCAATGCCATGGGGTTGTTCCACCCCTTTGTCAGCGACACTTCCGTCCGCCTGATCGGTGTCGAGGCCGCCGGCGACGGTGTGGCCACGGGCCGTCACGCGGCCACGATCACCGAGGGCCGCCTCGGAGTGCTGCACGGCGCCATGAGCCTGCTGCTGCAGGACGAACAGGGGCAGGTGCAGGAGGCCCACTCGATCAGCGCCGGTCTCGACTACCCGGGAGTGGGGCCCGAGCACAGTTACCTGCAGGAGCTGGGCCGGGCCGAGTATGCCGCCGTCACTGACCAGGAGGCCCTCGAGGCCCTGCAACGGCTCAGCCTGCTCGAAGGGATCATCCCGGCCCTGGAGACGGCCCACGCCTTCGCCTGGCTCGAACAGCTCTGTCCCACCCTGGCGCCGGGCACCGAGCTGGTGATCAACCTCTCCGGCCGCGGCGACAAGGATGTGACCACCGTGGCTGAGCGCCTGGGGGATCAGCTGGCCGGCGGTTGATCGTGGGGGCAATCAGACCACGGGTTCCCTGGCCTGCTCCCAGGGGAAGCGGGGAAGGCTCTGCATCGCCTGGCGCTGGCTCTCGATCCAGATTCGGTTGATCTCAGAGATTTCGCGGGCACCCCGCTCCAGCCTCTGGTGATGCGACACCGCCAGGCTGTCGCGGGGGTAGAGCGCCACCTCGAAGGGCGGGCCCACGGTGAGGTTGGAGCGGCGGGTGATCACCTGCGACACCAGGCAGAGCCGTGCCGCGTCCTCCAGCGACATCCGGCAGTGCCCCACGGAATCGAGCGGTGGCTTGCCGTACTTGCTCTCGCCGATCTGCAGAAAAGGTGTTTCCGGCGTGGCCATGATCGCGTTGCCCTGGGGATAGATCAGGTAGAGGGCATGGGGCTGGCCGAGGATCTGGCCGCCGAGGATGAAGCTGGCCTCGCCGCTGGCGCCCACCTGGTGCAGGGCCGAGTGGTTCTCGGTCTGCACCTCCACGCTCAGCCGGCCGATGTAGGCGGCCACCTCGAACAGGTAGCTGGCGCTGAGCAGGTCATGGTGCCTGGGGCCCGGGTCAGGGCTGGGTCTCCCCAGTCCCATCGTGGGTCGACGGGCCCGGTTCAGGTCGCGCTGGATCTGGTTGATCACAGCCTGGGTCGTGGCCAGGTTGCCGGCGGCCAGGAGCATGAACAGCCGGTCGGGAGCCGGCTCGAAGATGTGCAGCTTCCGGTAAGACGAGATGTAGTCGACACCGGCGTTGGTCCGGGAGTCGGACGCCATCACCAGGCCGTCCTCCAGCCAGAACCCGACGCAATAGGTCATGACCCAGGGGCCTCAGCTGAGAAGACGCTGCAGGCTAGAGGCCACCGAGCGCACCGCTGAGAGCGCCGTGGCATAGGCCATGCGCATCGGCCCCAGCAGAGCCACCTGGCCTTCACTGCCGTCTCCGGCGCGGTAGGTGGCCCTGACCACAGCGCAGTGGAGCAGGGCGGGATGGGGATGCTCCGCCCCGATCCAGATCCCTTCCGCCTCCTGCTCCCGCGCGGGGCGGAGCAGGCAGAGCGGCTCCTCCTCCACCAGCTGCAGCAGCGGCCTCAGATCGGAGCTGCGGCTGAATTCGGGCTGGGCCAGCAGCCCGCCCATGCCCACCACCACGGTTCCATCCCCATCCACGCCGCGGGCCTGGCGATGGCTGCGCAGGGCCTGACGCAGGAGGCCGCCACTGGTGCGCAGCTGGGAGGGGAGGCACTCCCAGCGGATCAGCCCACCTGGTGACCGTTCCAGTTCCGACTGCAGCCATCCCTCCAGGGCCGGCAGCTCCAGGCTGGCTCCAGGGGGGAGACGCAGATTGAGGCTGCTGGCCACCAGGGCGTTCTCCACCAGCAGCACCAGCAGCCGCTCACCGTTGGGCACCAGGCGAACCGCCTGCAGGCGGGACTCGGCCCGCTGAGGTCGGCTGATCAGGCTCATCAGGCCGGTGAGATCGGCCAGCCGACGGGCCAGATGCAGCAGCAGATCATCCAGAGCCGCCCACTGCAGGCTCAGACCCAGCAATTCCCGCTGGAGCTGCAGCGCCCCGGCCCCGGGAGGGGGCAACAGAGCATCCACGTAGAGGCGGTAGCCCTGCTGACTGGGGATGCGTCCGGCCGAGGTGTGGGGCTGCAGCAACAGGCCCCGCTGCTCGAGCGCCCCCATGGTGGAGCGCACGGTGGCGGGGCTGGCCGGCAAGCCGAACCGACGGATCAAGGTGCTGCTGCCCACTGGCTCCACGGTGTCGACGTAGTGATGCACCGTGGCCTTCAACACCTGCTGCTGGCGGTGGGGCAGGGCGATCACATGCGGGTGTGCAGTGTGTGGAGTCGATGGTAAGGAAAAACCCCCCTCGTTCAGTCGGATTGCTGGAGCTCAGCCTCAGTAGCGGGGAACCGAGGGATCCACCTCCACGCTCCAGGCCTCGATGCCCCCCTGCAGGTTGAGCACGTCGGCGTAGCCCTGGGCCTCCATCAACCAGCAGGCGAACTGCCAGCTGCGAATCCCCGCATGGCAGAGCACCACCACGGTGCGGTCCCGCTCGATCAGCTCATCGAGCCGCCCGACCCATTCGCTGGAGCTGCTCAGGGGCAGATGCAGCACCGGGTGCTGCAGGGAAGCCATCGCCAGTTCGGCCGGTTCCCGCACGTCCACCAGCAGCAGCGGTTCGCCGGCGAGCAGACGTTGCTGCAGGTCGCCGGCACGGATGGTCTTCGGGGTCGGGGGGGTCATGAGACAGATGCTGAAGGAGTCGGGGCCGTGCCGGCGCCCTGGGGCTGTGGGGCTGTCATCCGGCGTGGTCATGGATGAAGATGACAGCAACCCCTGCGTCCGGCGCATGAAGGCTCGCCCCTTCCTGGCGGCTGTGCTGACGGCAGCCCTGCTCCTGCTCTCCCTGGGGGGAGGGTTCTGGTGGCTGGCCCTCCGTCAGAGTCCGCTGCGCCTGCAGCAGCACACGCTCGAGCTGCCCCTGGCGGCCCGCTTCGTGCCGCGCAACGCACTGCTCAGTCTTCACCTGCTGGTGGAGCCCGACCAGCTGGTGGCCTATGCCAGGGCTGTAGCTCCTCCGCCCCGGCGCCGGGAGGCGGCTGAGCTGGTGGCCAACCTGCGGGATGGCGCCTTCGCCACCGCTGGCCTGGAGTACAGCAGCGAACTGGCCGGCTGGCTGGGCCCCGACACCAGCCTGGCGGTGATCGCTCCTGAGGGGAGCGCAGGGCCCACCGGCTGGTTGCTCGCTCTCCGTTGTCGCGAACCGGAGGGCGCCCGCCGCTTCCTGCAGCGCTTCTGGCAGTCCCGCAGCCTGGCGGGCACGGCCCTGCAGATCAGCAGCTACCGCGGGATGGGGCTGATCAGCGGCCGCGGCGCTCTGGTGGGGGAGCCCAGCCAGGCTCTGGCCACAGCCCTGATCGATGACCAGCTGGTGTTGATCGCCTCCGGCCGTGGGGTGCTCGAGCAGGCGCTTGATGTGTCGCAGATCGCCGAGCTCAACCAGGCTGGGCAGGACTCGCTTCAGGCTGCCGTCGGCCGGCTGGAGGGGGGGGTGGCGCTGCTCACGGCACGCCCTCAGGCCTTCAGCGACTGGCTCGGCCTGCCTCCCACTCTCGCGTCTGCTGATGGGGTTGGAGACCTGGTGGCGGCCCTGGTGCCCGATGGACGGGGCCTCCAGCTCCAGGCGCTGCTCTCCTCCCTTCTGCCCCTCCCTCGTCTGCAGCTGGATCCGATCCCCGACCTGCTCGGTGAGCTGCGCGGCCCGGTGGCGAGCCTGGCGCTGCTGCAGGATCCCGCCTCCCTGCTGGAGGATTCCGGCGAGCCGGCCAGCGCTGACCTCTGGAGCTCCCTGTTGGCTCCACAGCTGCGTCGCATCCTCGCTGATCTGAGAGGACCGCTGCCATCGCTGGTGGCGGCCGCCGACCATGGCCCCTTGCTGGGCCTGCGCCGGAAGCAGGGTTGGATGCTCGCCACCGCCGCGACGGCCCTGGACACGGATGGCTTGCGCCCTGCGCTGAACGCCCAGGGCTACAGCCCGGCGCCCCTGAAGCGTGATGGCCAGACCCTGCAGGTCTGGAGCCGCCTGGAAGCCCGGCCCGGAAAGGGCGATCCCGACCGTCTGCAGGCCACGGTGGCCGGTGTCCGTTTCGATCAAGACCAGACGGCCTGGTGGGGGGATGGCCTGGCCGCCCTTGACGATCAGCTCCAGGGTCGACAGGCCCCGAAGGAGCGGATCCAGCAGCTGCAGACCCTCGGAACCCGGGAGGCCCCCCTGCAGGTGGCTCTGGCCGCCGAACCCGCCAAGGATCTGCTGGCCCCCTGGCCCCCCTGGCAGCTGCTCTCCAACCTGGTGGGCCGTCCCCTGGTGGGCGGCATCGACGGCCTGGCCTTCAGCCTGGCGATCGAGTCGCCCCTGCTGGAGGATCCACCCCCCCCCCTGAGTCCGTCCTCGCTTCTCGCCCTGCGGGCGCATCTGCAGCTGGAGTGAGCCATGGCCCCCCTGTCGCTGTTGTTGCTGCGCCATGGCCTCGCCGAGGAGCGCCAGGAGCCTGAGCCGCCTGGCCGCCCGGATCGGGAGCGCCCGCTGACGACGCGGGGCCGCCGCCGCACGGCCGCGGTGGTGCGGCGGCTGCTCGGGCTGAATCTGGGCTGTGATCAGCTGCTGAGCAGCCCCCTGTTGCGGGCGTTCCAGACCGCCCGGATTGCCCGGGAGGAGGGCCTCTGCGGGGCCCTGGCGATCGCGGCAGAACTCTCCCCTGACGCCGACCCCTTGCCCCTGCTGGGGCACTGGCTGGCGGCGGATGGTCCTCTGGCAGGCGGTGGTCGCCTCGGGCTGGTGGGCCATGAACCCGACCTCAGCGTTCTGGCCGCCAGGCTCTGCGGTGCTCCTCCCGGGGCCCTGCGCCTGAAGAAAGCCGGCGTGGCCCTGCTCGAGCTGCCCTCCCCCAGCTCAGTTGACGGGCAGCCACTGCTGGGAGGGGCCAGCCTGCAGCTGTTGCTCACGCCCCGTTCTCTGCTCACGGGCCACTGAGCGGTTGGAGGGGTGTGCCAGGGGCTGTCGGCAGGGCTACGGCAGGGGCCAGGACCTGGCCCTAGCTTCTGAGCTGCTGAACGGACGACGCCGATGGTGATGGATGCAAACCGGGTTGCCGCCCAGGCAGCGCCCGTCTTCCGTCCTGGGCTCGAGGGTGTTCCAGCGACCCAGTCGGCCATCTGCGACATCGACGGCCTCCAGGGCCTGCTCACCTACCGCGGGTATCCCCTCGAGGAACTGGCGGCCCACAGCACGTTCCTCGAAACCACCCACCTGCTGATCTGGGGTGAGTTGCCCACCGTCGAGCGGTTGCAGGCCTTCAAGCACGACGTGCAGATGCACCGGCGGGTGAGCTTCCGCATCCGGGACATGATGAAGTGCTTCCCCGCCGATGGGCACCCGATGGATGCGCTGCAGTCGAGCGCGGCCTCCCTGGGATTGTTTTATTCCCGCCGGGCCCTGGATGATCCCGCTTACATCGAGGCGGCGGTGGTGCGTCTGATCGCCAAGATCCCCACCATGGTGGCCGCCTTCCAGCTGATCCGCCTGGGACAGGATCCGATCCAGCCCCGCGACGACCTGCCCTACTCCGCCAACTTCCTGTACATGCTCACCGAGCGGGAGCCCGATCCCCTGGCGGCACGGATCTTCGATGCCTGCCTGATCCTGCACGCCGAGCACAGCCTCAACGCCAGCACCTTCAGCGCCCGGGTCACCGCCAGCACGTTGACCGACCCCTATGCCGTGGTGGCCTCGGCGGTGGGCACCCTCGCCGGCCCCCTGCACGGTGGCGCCAATGAAGACGTGCTGGCCATGCTCGAGCAGATCGGCACCGAGGACCGGGTGGAGCCCTGGCTGGATCGGGCCATCGCCGAGAAGCAGAAGATCATGGGCTTCGGGCACCGGGAATACAAGGTCAAGGATCCCCGGGCCGTGATTCTCCAGGGTCTGGCCGAGCAGTTGTTCGATCGCTTCGGTCACGACGCCATGTACGACGTGGCCAGGAGGGTGGAGGAGGTGGCCGCCGATCGGCTCGGCCCCAAGGGCATCTACCCCAACGTCGATTTCTACTCCGGGCTCGTGTACCGCAAGCTGGGTATCCCGAGGGATCTGTTCACGCCGATCTTCGCGATTGCCCGGGTGGCTGGCTGGTTGGCCCACTGGAAGGAGCAGCTGGGGGCGAACCGCATCTACCGCCCCACGCAGATCTACACCGGGGAAGGGCGCAGGAGTTGGTTGCCTCAGGATGCCCGCAAGGCCCTGCCAGGCGTTTAGGTTGCCCTCACCTCAGCTCGAGATGGAGTTGTCACGGTGTTGATCGACCCGGCACCAGCCCTTCTGACCACCGCCTGGCCTGGCCTGGCCCTGGTGGGCCCAGGCCTTGACCTTCAGTCCAGTTTCACCAGCACCCTCGAGGAGTTCGGCCTGAGCCAGGCCGCAGCCCATCTGCTCTGGCTGCCCCTGCCCATGCTGCTGGTGCTGGTGGCGGCCGTCGTCGGTGTGCTGGTCAATGTCTGGCTGGAACGCAAGATCTCGGCGGCCGTCCAGCAGCGGATCGGACCGGAGTACGCCGGCGCCCTCGGGGTGCTGCAGCCGATGGCCGACGGTCTCAAGCTGCTGTTCAAGGAAGACGTGATCCCCAAGCGGGCCGATGGCCTGCTCTTCACCCTCGGCCCGGTGCTGGTGCTGGTGCCGGTGATCCTCTCCTGGCTGGTGGTGCCCTTCGGCCAGAACCTGCTGATCAGTGATGTGGGCATCGGCGTGTTCCTCTGGATCGCCCTGAGCAGCATCCAGCCGATCGGCCTGCTGATGAGCGGCTATGCCAGCAACAACAAGTACTCCCTGCTCGGGGGCCTCAGGGCCGCTGCCCAGTCGATCAGCTACGAGATTCCTCTGGCTCTGGCAGTGCTGGCGGTGGTGATGATGAGCAACTCGCTGAGCACCGTCGACATCGTCAACCAGCAGAGCGGTGCCGGGATTCTCAGCTGGAACATCTGGCGTCAGCCAGTGGGCTTCCTGATCTTCTGGATCTGTGCCCTGGCCGAATGCGAACGCCTCCCCTTCGACCTCCCCGAGGCTGAAGAGGAGCTGGTGGCCGGTTACCAGACCGAGTACGCCGGCATGAAGTTCGCCCTCTTCTACCTGGGCAGCTACATCAACCTGGTGCTCTCGGCCCTGCTGGTGGCGGTGCTCTATCTCGGCGGCTGGGGTTTCCCCCTGCCGGTGGAATGGCTGGCCGGAGCCCTCGGTCAGTCGGTGGATGCACCCCTGGTGCAGGTGATCACCGGCTCCCTCGGCATCGTGATGACCGTGCTGAAGGCCTACCTGCTGGTGTTCATCGCGATCCTGCTGCGCTGGACCCTGCCCCGGGTGCGGATCGACCAGCTCCTGGATTTTGGTTGGAAGTTCCTGCTGCCGATCGCCCTGGTCAATCTGCTGGTCACCGCCGGCCTCAAACTGGCCTTCCCGGCTTTTTTCGGCGGTTGAGCATTCAGCCGGTCATCATGGGGCCAGCCAACAGCTCCAGGCCCCTCCTCCAGCTCCTGTTTTCGTTCCGTTCCGACTCCCCACACCATGTTCGGATTCCTGCAAAAGGTCGGTGACTACACCAAGGATGCCGTCGGTGCGGCCAATTACATCACCCAGGGCCTCTCGGTCACCTTCGATCACCTGCGCCGCCGGCCGATCACGGTTCAGTATCCCTACGAGAAGCTGATTCCGTCGGAGCGTTACCGCGGCAGAATTCACTACGAATTCGACAAGTGCATCTCCTGTGAGGTCTGCGTCCGGGTTTGCCCCATCAATTTGCCCGTGGTTGATTGGGTGATGAACAAGGAGACCAAAAAGAAGGAGCTCCGCAATTACTCCATTGACTTCGGAGTGTGCATCTTCTGCGGCAACTGTGTGGAGTATTGCCCCACCAACTGCCTCTCGATGACCGAAGAGTATGAGCTGGCGGCCTTTGATCGCCATAGCCTCAACTACGACAACGTGGCCCTTGGCCGCCTTCCCACCAGTGTCACCAGTGATCCTGCCGTGGTGCCCCTGCGTGAGCTGGGCTACCTGCCCAAGGGCGAGATCGACCCCCACGGCGTCGACCCCACCAGGCCAAGGGCTGGCCAGCTGCCTGAGCAGCTGCAGGCTGAGCTGGCTGCCGAAGCCTCCAAGCCCGTGGAGAACGCCTGATGACGATCGCCTCCGTCACCCAGCTGATCTGCTTCGTCGCCCTCTCCCTCACCCTGGTGCTGGGGGCCCTGGGGGTGGTGCTTCTGCCCAACATCGTCTATTCAGCCTTCCTGCTGGCTGGTGTGTTTCTCTCTGTGGCTGGTCTTTACCTGCTGCTCAATGCCAGCTTCGTCGCCGCGGCCCAGGTGCTCGTCTATGTCGGCGCCGTGAATGTGTTGATCCTGTTCGCGATCATGCTCGTGAACAAGAAGGAAGCGATGGCTGAGATTCCCGGCCTGCTGCTGCGCCGGGTGCTCTCCGGCGCCGTCTGCCTGGGTTTGTTCCTGCTGCTGCTGCGGGTCGACCTCACCACCCCCTGGGCAGTACCAGGCCCCACCCCTCTTGGCGAAGACGCCACCACGTTGATCGGCATTCACCTCTTCAGCGACTACCTGCTGCCCTTCGAGCTGGCTTCGGTGCTGCTGCTGATGGCCATGATCGGGGCGATTGTGCTGGCCCGCCGCGACGTGTTCAGCAGCGATGTGATCACCGGTGAAGCCGCCGATCAGGGGCTGATCGAGAAGGAACGCACACCCCTTCTGCTGGAGAGCCCCCCTCGCGACACCACTCTGCTGGAGAAAGTCTGACCATGCCCGCCTCCTCCATCGACATTCCGCTCGAGGCCTACCTGGTGTTGGCGGCCATCCTGTTCTGCACCGGGGTCTGGGGTCTGATCAACAGCCGCAACGCCGTGAGGGTGCTGATGAGCATCGAGCTGATGCTGAATGCCGTCAACATCAACCTGATGGCCTTCTCCAGTTACATCGATGGTCAGCAGATCCGTGGCCAGGTTTTTGCCATTTTCGTGATCACCGTGGCCGCGGCCGAAGCCGCCGTTGGTCTTGCCATCCTGCTCTCCCTCTACCGCAACCGCGAAACCGTCGACATGGAACGCTTCAACCTGTTGCGCTGGTGAGAGGGCCTGCTGCTTCGGCGGTTCGGGTGTTGCGCCTGATCTGATGGAGCTTCAACGGGTCTGGTTGATTGTGCGCAGCGGCAGTCAGGCTGCCCAGCGCCAGGCAAGGCGCTGCGCTGAAGATCTGCGTTCGCAGGGGGTCGATGTCACGGTGGCCACCTGTGGAGCCACCTCCAATCCTTTTCCGGGGCTGCTGGCCACCGAGCCCTGTCTTCCCGATCTCACCGTCGTCCTGGGTGGAGATGGCACCGTGCTGGGGGCGGCCCGTCATCTCGGCCCCCTGGAAGTGCCGATCCTGAGCTTCAACGTGGGTGGGCATCTCGGTTTCCTCACCCATGAGCGCAAGTTGCTGGTGCTCAGCACCACCTCCTCCGAAGACAACCTCTGGCAGCGGTTGCGTGATGACCGCTTTGCGCTCGAGCGTCGGATGATGCTCGAGGCCTTTGTCGATCGTGGCGACGGGGTTCCCGAAGGGGAGGAGGCGGAGGATCCTGCCGGCTCTGGGCCTGGTTCGCTGCATCGGGCCCTCAATGACTTCTATTTCCGTCCATGCCTCGATGAGTTCTCCCCCACCTGTGTGCTGGAGCTGGAGATCGATGGGGAAGTGGTGGACCAGTTTCGCGGCGACGGCCTGATCATCGCCACCTCCACGGGCTCCACCGGCTATGCCATGGCTGCAGGAGGTCCGATCCTTCATCCCGGGATCGACGCGATCGTGGTCAACCCGATCTGCCCGATGAGTCTCTCCAGCCGCCCGGTGGTGGTGCCGCCCCGCTCCCAGCTGGCGATCTGGCCTCTCGGTGAACCGAGCCGGCGGGTGAAGCTCTGGAAGGATGGAGCCCATGCCACGGTCATGGAGCCCGGAGATCGCTGCGTTGTGCAGCGCTCGGGCCACTGTGCGCTGATGGTGGTGCTCCAGCAGAGCCCCTCCTACTACCGCACCCTCAGCCACAAGCTGCACTGGGCCGGCGATCTCACGGCGGCTGAACCATCGGCCAACTGAGTGCTCTTGGCGCACGGGTCAGGATGAACCAGTCCGGGTGAGCAGGTTCAGCGGTGGCTCTGGAGATCGAGAGACGTTTTCTGGTGCGGGGATCCGGCTGGAGGGATCACATCCTCTGGGGGCAGCGTCTGCGCCAGGGGTATCTGCAGGCCTCAGCCGATGGCGTCACCGTGCGGGTTCGCCTGGAGGACGACGAGCCGATGGAGACATCGGCCGGGCAGGGGAGCAGGGCCTGGCTGACGCTCAAGGCCGCCGTCACAAGGATCACCCGTGCGGAGTTTGAGTACGCGATTCCCGCTGACGATGCCAGGCAGCTCCTGGCTCTGACGACCGACAGCCTGAGCAAGCAGCGCTACGGCCTGGATCTGCCCGGCGGCGACTGGGTCCTCGACGTGTTCGAGGGGGAGAACGCGCCCCTGGTTCTGGCGGAGGTGGAACTGGAGCGGGAGGACCAGCCGTTGACCGTGCCGCCCTGGTGTTTGAAGGAGATCACGGGACGGGGAGATCTCAGCAACGCCGCCTTGGCACGCTGCGCCTGGAGCCACAGGCCCCTGGCAGAACGGCAGGCCTTGCTGGATGGAGGGCTTTGTAACGACGGCGACATCGACTAGGATTTCGTTAAGGATTTCTCCTTAATTCCGTTCAGCCGCAGTTTTGCTCGTGATCGGTCTCTACGACCACCAAGGCGTGCTTCGCTTCGCAGGGCGCGATGCCGATGATTGTCTTGACTACGCCGACCTCTTCGGGCTTGGTCCAGACCGCTACAGCCTCCAATCCCTCACCACCACGGTGGAGAGGCCCAGTTTCCCGAAGACGGCTTCAGCTGCCACGCCTGCCTGATCCGGCCCTGGGGGCATTGCAGCCTGGGGTCAGCCCTCTGGGCTGGGCAGATTGCAGCAGTTAAAGCCGTCACGGCAGATCTTGCCGTTGTCCATCGCCCAGTTCAGCAGGGCCACCCTGTTCTTAGCGCCGGTCTTGGTGAAGATGTTGCTGACGTGGTTGTCCACGGTGCGCTTGCTGATCATCAGCTCGAGGGCGATTTCCTGATTGGTCAGGCCTGTGGCCACGCGCTCGATGATCTCCAGTTCACGTTCCGAAAGACTGGAGCGCAGCTGGACATGATCGTCTCGATCGGACATCCATACCCCAGGCCTCCATACCCCACTGTAAGCAGTGGCCGTTGGCGCATGATGGGGCCTGAGCGATCCCCCGTCCGTTGCTTCTGCGCCAGGCCCTGGAGACCGGTCAGTTCGCCATCACGGCCGAAGTGACCCCACCGCGGGGAGGGAATCCGCAGCGCACCCTGGCGGTGGCCTCCAAGCTGCGTGGGCTGGTCCATGCCGTCAATGTCACCGATGGCAGCAGGGCTGTGATGCGCATGAGCAGCCTGGCCCTCTGCCGGCTGCTGCTGGAGGCAGGGCTTGAGCCGGTGTTGCAGCTGGCCTGCCGCGACCGCAATCGAATTGCTCTCCAGGCCGATCTGCTCGGGGCCCATGCCCTGGGCATCCGCAATGTGCTCTGCCTGACCGGTGATCCCGTGCGTGCCGGAGATCAGCCGAGCGCCCGGGCCGTCAACGAGCTGGAGGCGGTGCGCCTGCTTCAGTTGGTGGGCCAGCTCAATGGAGGCCTTGATCCCGTGGAGGGTCAGCTCCCGGATGGTCCCACAGCCCTGTTCCCCGGGGCAGCGGCTGATCCTCAGTCGGCCAGCTGGAGTGGTCTGCGGGCCAGGGTCCGGCGCAAGCACGTGGCTGGTGCCCGCTTTCTGCAGACCCAGATGGTGATGGACAGCGAGGCCCTGCGCCGCTTCTGTGGCGAGATCAGCGAGCCCCTGGGCCTGCCGGTGCTGGCCGGGGTGTTCCTGCTCAAGTCGGCGCGAAACGCGGCCTTCATCAACCGCGTGGTGCCTGGGGCCTCGATCCCCCAGCCGATCATCGACCGCCTGGCCGCTTCATCAGACCCAGCGGCTGAGGGTGTGGCGATCGCCGCTGAACAGGTGCGTGCCTACAGGGGGATTGCCCAGGGGGTTCACCTGATGGCCGTGAAGGCCGAGGAGCGCATTCCCTTGATCCTGGCTGAGGCTGGTGTGTCGGCCACACCACGCAACTGGCAGGCCGAACGTCGGCCTCTGCCCCCGGCGGACCGCTGCTGAAGCGGCGGATCGCTGCTGCAGATGATCAGCTGTCGCCCCCGCTCAGGGCCAGATCCGTTCCCAGGAGATCGGCCATGGCCTTCTGCTGGGGCGATGGCTGCACCACGTCCTGGCGGCGCACATCGGTGATCAGCCAATCCAGAGAGGCTTCCTGCAGGTCGAAGTGATCACCGTTGCGATCGACGCAGTAGCGGCCGAACACCAGCTTCTCGACCAGGCGCACGCCCGCACCGATGCGCGAGTATTCGAAGATGATCGAGTTGTCGATCGTGGCGCCTTCACAGATGTGGCAGCTCGGCCCGATCATGGCCGGGCCCACGATGGTCACGCCAGGATCAATGCGGGTCATTCCTCCCACGTAGATGGGACCCTTAACGGTGATCTTGTCCCAGTCGGCGGCGACGTTCAGGCCTGTGAAGATCCCTGGCCGGACTTCCCGGCCCGGCACCTGCACCTGACGTACGTTGCCTTCCAGCACGCTGCGGATCGCCTGCCAGTAATCAGGCACCTTGCCGATGTCCACCCATTCGAAGTCCATCGGCAGGGCGTAGAAGGGGGCTCCTGCTGCCACAAGCCGCGGGAAGAGGTCGGAGCCGATGTCGAAGGGGATGCCCTCGGGGATGTGATCGAGAACCTCCGGCTCGAAGATGTAGATGCCGGTGTTGATCATGTCGCTGGCGGCCTCTTCCAGGGAAGGCTTCTCCTGGAAGCTCAGCACCCGGCTGTCCTGATCGGTGACCACCACCCCGTAGCTGCTCACCTGGTCCCTGGGCACCCGCTTGGTGACCAGGGAGGCCATCGCCTTTTTCTCCTTGTGGCGCCGGACGGCCTCGGTGAGATCGAGATCGATCAACGCGTCGCCGCAAAGCACCACGAAGGTGTCGTCAAAAAACGGCTGAAACGTCTGAATCTTCTTGATGCCACCGGCGGAACCCAGGGCGGCGCCGATCAGTTCACCATCTTCGATGCGTCCTTCGAAGCTGTAGGCGATCTCCACACCGAAGCGCTGGCCGTCTCTGAAGTAGTTCTCAATCTCTTCGGCCAGGTGTGAAACATTCACCATGACCTCGGTGAACCCGTGCTGACGGAGCAGCTCCAGCAAAAACTCCATGACGGGTTTCTGCAGGATCGGGATCATCGGCTTGGGGATCGTGTGGGTGATTGGCCTCACCCGTGTCCCCCTGCCGGCCGCGAGAATCATGGCCTTCATGGGCACCTGTCCGCTTCTGATCTGAATCTGGGCAGCTTAATGAAGACCCTCAGGCGGCCTGGACTTCCCGAGCCGGAGAGGGAGCTGGCACCAGTCTGTGAGGCAATGCTGACGGCAGAGTGCCAACGCCCTCCTGGCAGCCTCTGAGGTGCAGGGGCCCGAACAGATCGCCGTCCTGCTGCAGGTCGACCCTGCCCTGGGAGCAGAGGAAGAGCAGGGCCCAGAACACCCCCACCCGATCCCGGTCCAGATCCGGTGGGGCGGCCTCGGCCCAGGCGTCCACCAGCACCTCGAAGTTCACCCAGTCGCTGGCGGCTTGCCACTCCAGCAGGAAGTGGCTGAGGGCTGCGGTGGTCTCCGGCAGTTTCTCGCGGTGGGCCAGGGCGGCCACCTGTTCGATGGCGGCCCGTTCGCTGTAGCGCCGTCCCCGGGACTTGGCCCGCCCGCTGCCTTCACCCTGCTCCAGCCGCTCGGCGATGTCCTCCAGCTGGCGGATCAGTTCGCCCAGGGTGACGGGACGCTGCAGGGGTGGTGGAGCCACGGCCCGACGCAGCAGATGCTGCTCGGGCCTGCGCGGCAGCTGAAAGGAGAGCAGCTCGAAGGCTTCCCCCGCGTCATCGTCGCCGGCGAAGCCATCCGGTTCCAGCTCCGGTTCGGGGGGCAGGGTCTGCTGCTCGAGGATCTCCGCCTTGAGGCTCACGAGCACCGAGGCGGCCAGGAATGCCTCGCTGGTGGCGGCCAGGTCGCTCTCATAACTGCCGCCGTCGCCGGGCCTGCCCACCAGGCGCGGGGCCCCGATCCGCTGGCGCAGCTGGTCGAGGAAGCCATCGACCACGGCAATCACATCGACGTCCCAGGGGTCGATCTCGCCACGCTCGGCGGCATCCTGCAGCAGGCGGATCGCCAGCCTGGCGCCTGCTTCAGCCACGGTGCTTCAACTACTACCGGAAACGTACCCCGCCTGGAGGGCGACGGCCAGCGAAAGCCGGACGGAGCTTCAGGTCTGCTCGAGCTGAGGCTCTGGGGTGGGGGCTGAACTCTCACCTGCTGCGGGCAGCAGGCTCAGCTGGGCATCGACCGTGGCCCGGTAACGCTGAACGTCTTCCTCCAGTTCGCGGATCCGCACCTGCTGGGCTTCCAGCTCAGTTTGCTCCTGCAGTTGCTCCACCTTCTTGACCACGCCGGTCCAGACGGCGAACACCCAGGCGGCGGTGGCACCGATGCCACCAACCACCAGCATCATGGCGGCGAGGGGCAGGGTGGCACTCACCCCTGGCAGGAAGCGCACTGTGGTGGGGGTGGTGTTCTCCAGGGTGAACATCACGGTGGCCAGGCCGAAGCTGAAGATCAGCAGGAAGTTCAGCTGACGCATGGTTGAGGGCGCTTGGGGCGAGGCGAGTGGGAGAGGCGGTTGTATGAAACGCTTGGACGTGAGGGAAGTCCCCTCCAAATCCCGACTGGCTGGGAGCGTAGGCATCCCCTTGGGGTGGGGGAGGGTGACTGCTGCAACCGCAGGGTTTCGTAATCCCTTCGCTCAGGGCAAGAGTGGGGCGACCAGGCGGGGCTGCTGCGCTTCCAGTCCGGGGCTGATCCAGGCCAGGGGAGGGTTCTGACGAATCAGGCCCTGGCGCCCGGCTGGAATCATCCGGGCCATCGAGGCCTCCTCGCGTTGGACCAGGGCCTCGATCGAGGCCCGGTAGCTGTCGGTCATCAGGCGGGGGTAGAGGCCGATGCCGATGATCGGCACCAGCAGGCAGGAGATCACATAGATCTCACGGGGCTCGGCATCCACCAGCTTGGTGTGGGAGACCAGCTCGGTGTTCTCCTTGCCGAAGAAGATCTCGCGCAGCATCGACAGCAGATAGATCGGCGTGAGGATCACCCCCACCGCCGCCAGGGCCGCCATCACGATGCGGAAGCTGAGTGAATAGGCCTCGCTGGTGACGAAGCCCACGAACACCATCAGCTCCGACACGAAGCCACTCATGCCCGGCAGGGCGAGGGAGGCCAGCGAGCAGACGGTCCAGAGGGCGAACATCTTGCGCATCTTCTGGCCCACACCGCCCATTTCATCGAGCTGGAGCGTGTGGGTGCGGTCGTAGGTGGCGCCGACCAGGAAGAAGAGGCTGGCGCCGATCAGGCCATGGCTGACCATCTGCAGCATGGCTCCGCTGGTGCCCAGGGCGCTGAAGCTGCCGATGCCGATCAGCACAAAGCCCATGTGGCTGATCGAGCTGTAGGCGATCTTGCGCTTGAGGTTGCGCTGGGCGAAGGAGGTGAGCGCGGCGTAGATGATGTTCACCACCCCCAGCACCACCAGCAGCGGCGCGAACTGGGCGTGGGCATCGGGCAGCAGCTGCACGTTGAAGCGCAGCAGGGCGTAGCCCCCCATCTTCAGCAGGATGCCGGCGAGCAGCATGTGCACCGGAGCCGTGGCTTCGCCGTGGGCGTCGGGCAGCCAGGTGTGAAGCGGCACGATCGGCAGCTTGACGCCGAAGGCGATCAGCAGGCCGGCGTAGGCCAGCAGCTGGAAGCGGGTGCCGAACTCCTTGGCCGCCAGGGTGGTGTACTCAAAGCTG
The DNA here is from genome assembly GCF_025128255.1 of Synechococcus sp. CS-205. NCBI lineage: Bacteria > Bacillati > Cyanobacteriota > Cyanophyceae > Synechococcales > Synechococcaceae > Synechococcus > Synechococcus sp. CS-205. The sequence goes on along the minus strand of NZ_JAHLZB010000033.1, from coordinate 26,520 downwards.
GGGGTGCCCCCGCCTTGAAAACCCATGGCCAGGGCGGCCAGCAGGATGAACACCGAGCCGCCCGCGGTGTAGAGGATGAACTTGGTGGCGGCGTACTGCCGTTTTTTCGCGCCCCAGATCGCCAGCAACAGATACACCGGCAGCAGCTCCAGCTCCCAGGAGAGGAAGAACAGGAGCATGTCCTGCACGGCGAAGACGGCGATCTGGCCACCGTCCATCGCCAGGATCAGGAAATAGAACAGGCGCGGTTTGAAGGTGACCGGCCAGGCTGCGAGCACTGCCAGGGCCGTGATGAAGCTGGTGAGCAGAATCAGAGGCATCGAGAGCCCATCGGCCCCCACCGACCAGGCCAGCCCCAGATCGGGCACCCACTCCACCCGCTCGATCAACTGCAGACCGGCCACTGAGGGGTCGTAGCCGTTGAGGTAGGCGCCGGCGGTGACCAGGAAGGTGATCAGGGCCACTCCCAGGGCGTACCAGCGGATCGTCTTGCCATCTCCCTGATCCGGGATGAACGGAATCAGCAGAGCCGCGGCGATCGGCAGCAGGATCGAAACGCTCAGCCAGGGGAACACGGTGGCGGATCCCACGCTCACGGCACCGAGGGCGCCCGTGGCAACGGCAGGGTCGAGCGGCACGGGGCAGGGAGCAGTTCAGGGCGGAGTGTAGAAATACCTGCCGCCCCAACCGCTCCCAGATAAGGGATGACACACACAGTGGCACCGGCTGAAGCCTGGCTCAGAAGCTGCTGAACAGCACAACCAGGGCGATCACCCCGCCGAACACGATCAGGGCATAGAACTGGGCCCGGCCGGTTTCGAAATACTTGAGGCCCTCACCACTGCCCAGGGTCAGGAGGCCGGTGAGGTTTACCACCCCATCCACCACCTTGGCGTCCACCTCGAGCACCTGACGGGCCAGTTTGCGGCTGCCTTTGACGAAAATCCTGTCGTTGAGGTCGTCGAGGTACCATTTGTTGGCCAGGAAGGCGTTGAGACTGGGGAATCGCGCAGCCACCGCGGTGGCCAGATCCAGTTTGTGGAGCGCGTAGGCCAGCCCTGCGATGGCGATTCCCGTGATCGAGACGGCCACCGAGGCCCCGGCCAGGGGAAGGAATTCAGACCAGCTGAAGTGCTCCGCCATCTCGGCGGCTTCCTGGGGGTCGAGCAGGCCGGCGAAACGGCTGTGCCAGGGGGTCCCCAGCAGGCCGATCAAGGCCGACGGCACCGCCAGAACGGCCAGGGGCAGAGCCATCTGCCAGCTGGACTCATGGGGGTGGGCGGCGTGGTGGCCATGGCCCCCTCCGTCGTGGCCCTCGGCCCCCTGAACTGGCTTGCCCGCTTCCTGCAGCAGCTGGGACTGGAGGGCGGCATCGTTGCCGCGGAAGTCGCCTTCAAAGGTGAGGAAGTAGAGCCGGAACATGTAGAACGCGGTCATGCCGGCGGTGAGAAAGCCCACCACCCAGAGCAGCGGGTAGGTGTTGAAGGCCTGTCCGAGAATTTCGTCTTTGCTCCAGAAGCCCGCCATGGGTGGGATGCCGCTGATCGCCACACATCCGACCAGAAAGGTGCTGCTGGTGACCGGCATGAACTTGCGCAGGCCGCCCATCAGGCGCATGTCCTGGGCCAGGACTGGCTCATGGCCCACCACGTCCTCCATGGCGTGGATCACCGAGCCGGATCCCAGGAAGAGCATCGCCTTGAAGAAGGCGTGGGTGACCAAGTGGAACATGCCGGCCACCGGAGCGCCGCAGCCCATGGCCAGCATCATGTAACCCAGCTGGCTCACGGTGCTGTACGCCAGACCCTTCTTGAGATCCATCTGGGTGAGGGCGATCGAGGCCCCGAGGAAGCAGGTGATCGTGCCCACGACGGCGATCACCAGCTGCACCTGAGGGAAAGGGGCATAGACCGGCTGCAGCCGGGCCACCAGAAAAACACCGGCCGCCACCATCGTCGCGGCATGAATCAGGGCGGAGATGGGTGTAGGGCCCTCCATGGCGTCGGGCAGCCACACATGCAGGGGAAACTGGGCTGATTTGGCCATCGGTCCCATGAAGACCAGCAGGCAGAGCAGCACCGCTGCTGCGTTGGAGAGGCTGCCGCTGGCCACGGCCTCGCTGAGCCTGGCGCCGATCTCCTCGAAACCGAAACTTCCGGTGGCCCAGAACAGGCCGAGAATGCCCAGCAGCAGGCCGAAATCGCCCACCCGGTTGACCACAAAGGCCTTCTGGGCCGCGTTGGCGGCACCGTCGCGGTCGTACCAGAAGCCCACCAGCAGGTAGGAGCACATCCCCACCAGCTCCCAGAACACGTAGATCTCGAGCAGGTTCGGGCTGATCACCAGGCCCAGCATCGAACTGCTGAACAGGGCCAGGTAGGTGAAAAAGCGCACGTAGCCCTTGTCATGGGCCATGTAGCCATCGGAATACACCATCACCAGCAGGGCGATGGTGGTGACCAGCGAGAGCATCACAGCCCCGAGGGCATCCACCCGGAAGCCCATCTGCAGGTTGAAAGTGCCGGCGCTGGCCCAGTTGAACAGCACTTCGGTGGCGGGAGCCCCCGCCAGCTGCTCCGCCAGGATGGCAAAACTCAGCACAGCCGCCGCTCCGACGCAGCTGAGCAGCAGGATCGCCACCGGTTTGCGCAACCGGTTGACGGTTCGATTGAAACTGATCAGGCCGAGGCCGGTGATGGCCGCTCCCGCCAGGGGCAGCACGGGGATCAACCAGGCAAGTTCGGCAGCCGACGTCATCCAGCTCGGGGTGCGGGCCAACGGAGTGTAAGCAGCCTCCTCCGCCGGGTTCGGGCTGTGTGTTGGACCGCGATCAGCTGCCCCGGTCCAGCGAATGGCGCACGCTCAGCCCAGCCACTGGCCCAGGGGGCCGGCCAGAAACGTGCGTGCCGCCAGCCCCAGGAAGCGATGGCTCCACCAGAACAGACCGATGGCGACGGCGATGCCCAGCTGGGCCGGCCGCAGGAATTCCCCCCAGACCAGGTGCTGGCGGCCATCAAGCACCGCCCGGAAGGGGATCACAGACGTGCTGGCGCGCAGGTCCTCGAACGCCTCCCCGAAGCGGGCCCGTAGCCGCCGGTCGCCATGCCAGACCGCGAACAGGTGGTGGCCGATCAGGCCCGCACAGGTGACCAGCATGAAACTGCTGCCGATCCAGAGCAGATGGGTGGCGCACCACAGCACCTGGCCCACGGCCTGTGGGTGGCGGCTGATGCGGATGATGCCGGTGGCGTAAAGCCGCACCTGGGGTTTCAGCAGCGCCGGGATCTCCAGCAGGTTGTAGGTGGCTGGGTACAGAAAGAAGAAGCTGATGGCTGTGCCCACCCACACGAGGGGAATCAGCCCGGGGGTGCCCTGCAGGTTCCAGAGCCGCAGCCCCTCGTAGCGGTGAGCGATGAAATAGCCCACCACCACAACGGCTGCTGGGATGCTCACTGAGGCGAACAGCAGCCGCCACACCCTGGCTCCGACGCGCTGCTCAGCCGAGACGCGCAGCGCCGCACCTCCACTGTGCAGCAGCGCGAACCCCAGCAGCAGGGCGAGCATCACCAGGCTGGAGCGGTGCTCCGGCGGGAAGGCGCCAAGGCCGGGGAGGAGGGCGAAGCAGGGCGGTGACGGGGCCAAGAAGCCGCAGCGGAAGAGGCGATTCTGGCGGAGGTGTCATTCCATCCCGGCCCGGGACCGCAGGCCCGGGTGTTCAAGGGTTTCCCCTTTAGAGTTCAACCTTCCAGCCGGAGCCAGGCCCAGAGCCCATCCCATGGCTGACCTGCCCTTCACCCTTGATCAGCTGCGCATCCTGCGCGCCATCGCCAGCGAGGGCAGCTTCAAGAAGGCTGCCGACAGTCTCTACGTCACCCAGCCGGCGGTGAGTCTGCAGATTCAGAACCTGGAGAAGCAGCTGGATGTCTCGCTGTTCGACAGGGGGGGGCGCAAGGCCCAGCTCACCGAAGCCGGCCACCTGCTGCTCAGCTACTGCGACCGGATCCTGAGCCAGTGTCAGGAGGCCTGCCGTGCCCTCGACGATCTCCACAATCTGCGCGGCGGCTCCCTGATCGTGGGGGCCAGCCAGACCACCGGCACCTACCTGATGCCCCGGATGATCGGGTTGTTCCGCCAGAAGTATCCCGACGTCTCGGTGCAGCTCCAGGTGCACAGCACGCGCCGCACCAGCTGGAGTGTGGCCAACGGTCAGATCGATCTGGCGATCATCGGCGGCGAGCTGCCCAGCGAGCTGGCCGATCTGCTCCAGGTGGTGCCCTATGCCAACGATGAACTGGCGCTTGTCCTGCCGGTGAAACACCCGCTGGCGCGCCTGCCTGAGCTGCACAAAGACGACCTCTACCGTCTGGGGTTCGTCTGCCTTGATGCCCAGTCGACCACGCGCAAGATGGTGGATCAGCTGCTGGCCCGCTCCGGTCTCGAGGTCCAGCGTCTCAAGATCGAAATGGAGCTCAATTCCTTCGAGGCGATCAAGAACGCTGTGCAGTCGGGGCTTGGGGCCGCCTTCCTGCCGGTGGTCTCGATCGAGCGCGAACTGGCCAGCGGCAGCCTGCACCGCCCGGTGGTCTCTGATCTGCTGGTGCGCCGCCAGCTCAAGCTGATCACCCACCCAGCCCGCTACTGCTCGCGGGCCTCCGAAGCCTTTCGGCGCGAGGTCCTGCCGGTGTTCGCCAGCCCCGACAGCCCGCTGCGCCAGCCTCTGGCGCGCCCTGCGGTTCCTCCTCCCCAGGAGGTGGTGGCCCAGGCGGCGGCCTCCTGAGGGCCTGACCCGATCAGAACTGGTTGGCTTCGGGGGTGATGCCCACGGAGTCGTCGGCGGCACCGGCGATGCCCCTGGTCTGGAACTTGTTGCCGCTGATGTCGGTCTGGTAAACGCAGCGGACGATGGGTTTGTCGCGAATCGAACCGATGTAGGCGAACGTGTTCATGCGCTGCTTGCATTGGCGCATCTGCTCGGAAGTCACGGCGCCCTCCTTCTGCAGCACGCTCCAGTTCTCCCTTCGGATCACGCAGCCGGGTTGAAGGGTGGGCTGAGTCACGAAGCTGCTGCTGGGATTCATGGTGGTGTAGAGCTCCACGTCCATCACGAAGGCGCTGGCCCCCCATTGCTTGCAGAACTCGGGATCGGGCACCGCCAGATCCAGCTGCTGGCTGCTGGCAATGTTGCCCTGGTCCCCTGGGGTGTTCGTCGAGAGGGCCGTGCCGATGCCGATGCCAACGACCAGCACACCGGCGAGCACGGCGATCGTGCCCACATTCAGCTGAATCGGACTGCCTCCAGAACCGCCGCCCGGGCTGCTCGCGCCGCCCTTGGGCCTGCCGGCGGCGTTGTAGGGATCGGGGCCACCGCGATCCATCGTTCTCCGTCCCCGGCTGGATCGCTCGTAGTTCTCGTAGGGATCACGGCCCTCAGGAGCAGGCGTGCCACGGCCGTTGCCGCCACGGCCATTGCCGCTCGAACCCGCACGGCCGCGCGGGGAGTCTCCACGGTCGTAGCGGGAGCGGGTCAAGACGCCTCCGGCGTTTGGGGCAGGCCCATGGAGTAGTTCAGGACCCGGGCTTCGGGGTTGTAGCGCAGCTCGCCGGCCTGGAGCAGCTGGCGGATGAAGCCCTCGAGATCGGACCCGATCCGGCGCAGGTTGTACTCGCTCAGGTCGTGGCCGGCACTGGCGGCGACCAGCTCGCGGAAGCGCTGCTGGACTTTCTCGAGAACTGGTGCCTCCCAGAGGAATTCATTGTCGGGATCGAGATCCAGAGTCAGCTGGCTGGGATCAGCGATCAACTGACCGTCCTCCACGCGGGCCGTGAACACCCTCACGTGGCGGGTGGTGGACTTGAGCAGGCTGGCATCGACCATGGCTGGGGATCGTGGGCAGGCGGGAAGCCTCACGGTGATCGACTTTAGGAACCCTGGCGACCCCTCAGCTGCTCCCGAGGGCTCGTTGCCAGCAGCAGCCCTTTTATGGTTGCAGTTGACTTCTCAAATCCCCATGCGCGTCGCCATCGCCGGAGCAGGCCTGGCAGGTCTCTCCTGCGCCAAATACCTCAGCGATGCGGGGCACACGCCCGTGGTCGTGGAGGCGCGCGACGTGCTCGGCGGCAAGGTGGCCGCCTGGCAGGACGAGGACGGTGACTGGTACGAAACCGGTCTGCACATCTTCTTCGGGGCTTATCCGAACATGCTGCAGCTCTTCGCCGAGCTGGGCATCGAAGATCGTCTGCAGTGGAAAGATCACGCGATGATCTTCAATCAGAAGGAGTCGCCAGGAAACTACAGCCGCTTCGATTTCCCCGACCTTCCCGCCCCACTCAATGGTGTGGTGGCGATCCTGGGCAACAACGACATGCTGAGCTGGCCGGAGAAGATCCGCTTCGGCCTTGGGCTTGTGCCGGCGATGCTGCGGGGCCAAGACTACGTCGAGGACTGCGACAAGTATTCGTGGTCGGAGTGGCTTGAGCTTCATCAGATTCCCAAGCGTGTGAATGATGAAGTGTTCATTGCCATGAGCAAGGCCTTGAACTTCATCAATCCTGATGAAATCTCCAGCACGGTGATTCTCACGGCTTTGAACAGGTTCCTGCAGGAGAAGAACGGCTCCAAGATGGCGTTCCTCGACGGCAATCCACCCCAGCGGCTGTGCGAGCCGATCGTGGCCTGGATCAAGGAGCGTGGTGGTGAGGTGCATCTCAACAGTCCCCTGCGCCAGATCGAGCTGGCTGATGACGGCACCGTCTCCGGTTTCCGTCTGGCCGGCGTCCAGGGCCAGGAGCCCCGCCTTCTGCAGGCCGACGCCTATGTGAGCGCCCTGCCGGTGGATCCGTTCAAGCTGCTGCTGCCCGAGCCCTGGAAGCAGCTGCCCTTCTTCCAGAAACTGGATGGGCTGAGGGGGGTGCCCGTGATCAACATCCACCTCTGGTTCGACCGCAAGCTGACCGCGATCGATCACCTGCTGTTCAGCCGCTCCGATCTGCTCAGCGTCTATGCCGACATGAGCAACACCTGCCGGGAGTACGCCGATCCGGAGCGCTCGATGCTGGAGCTGGTCTTTGCGCCGGCCGCCGAGTGGATCGGGCGCAGCGACGAGGCGATCGTGGAGGCCACCATGGGGGAACTCCAGCGGTTGTTCCCTGAGCACTTCAGCGGCGAGGACCAGGCTCAGCTGCGCAAGGCACGGGTTGTGAAGACACCGCTCTCCGTCTACAAGACGGTGCCAGGCTGCCAGCAACTGCGACCGACGCAGGACACGCCGATCGCCAATTTCTTCATGGCCGGTGACTACACCATGCAGCGCTACCTCGCTTCGATGGAGGGGGCTGTGCTGAGCGGCAAGCTCTGCGCTGAGGCCGTGAGCCACAGCCGGGCCAAGGCTCCCCTGGCGGTGTGACGGTGCTGGCCGCCTCCCCCACGGTGCCCCGACCTTCCCTGCCGACGCTGGAGGAGGCTTACGAGGCCTGCCGCCAGGAAACCGCCCAGTGGGCCAAAACCTTCTATCTCGGCACCCTGCTGATGCCGCCGGCAAAGCGGCGGGCGATCTGGGCCATCTACGTCTGGTGCCGCCGCACCGACGAGCTGATGGACAGTCCCCAGGCCCAGGCCCTGCCGGTCGATCGTCTGGCCGAACGGCTCGATCGCTGGGAGGGGCGCACCCGGGCCCTGTTCGGTGGAGAGGTGCGCGACGCACTGGATCTGGTGATGGCCGACACCCTCAGGCGCTACCCCCAGCCCCTGCAGCCCTACCTCGACATGATCGAGGGTCAGCGCATGGACCTGCAGCGGCACCGCTACGCCCGCTTCGAGGATCTGCAGCTCTATTGCTATCGGGTGGCGGGCACGGTGGGCCTGATGACCCAGGAGGTGATGGGGCTGGATCCGGCCTACACCTCAGCCCCCTGGAGCGAGCCTCCGGACACCTCCAGTGCGGCGGTGGCCCTGGGCATCGCCAATCAGCTCACCAACATCCTTCGGGATGTGGGTGAAGACCGCGGCCGCGGGCGGATCTATCTGCCCCAGGAGGATCTCAGGCGCTTCGGTTACTCCGAGGCCGATCTGCTCGCCGGCACTCTCAACGACAACTGGCGCGCCCTGATGGCCTTTCAGCTGCGGCGGGCTCGCCAGTGGTTCGCCCGCTCAGAGGCGGGGGTTCGCTGGCTCTCGGCCGATGCCCGCTGGCCGGTCTGGGCCTCCCTGAGGCTCTACCGGGGAATCCTCGATGTGATTGAGCAGCTCGACTACGACGTGTTCAGTCAACGGGCCTTTGTCCCCCGCCCTCTCAAACTGCTTGATCTCCCCTGTTCCTATGTGATGGCCCAGTCGCGCTGAGCCAGTCGATCAGAATCGGATTCACCAGCTCCGGGGCTTCGTCGTGGGGGCAATGCCCCAGCCCCGGCAGCACCCGCAGCTCACGGATGCAGGCGAACCGGTCGGACCATTGCCGGGCTTCGGCAGGGTTCTCCCAGGGGTCCAGCTCGCCCCAGATCATGCGCACCGGCAGGCTGCCAAGGCGGGGGAGGATGTCCGGTGCCAGGTGATCGTCGAACAGGTTGACGAACCCTCTGAAGCTCTCCGGGGCCCCGGGATCAGTGCTGGGCCGGAAGAGCAGCTCAACCAGGGCGTCATCCACGTTGGCGCCACTGGGGTAGGCCATGGCCAGCACCCGTCGGATGAAGCCGGGCCGGGCCAGGGTGCGGAACAACGGGGCGATCAGCCAGCGCTGGCGCACCAGCTGCTTGATCAGCGGACGGCTGACGCGCTGGGGCCACGGCAGCAGCGCCAGCCGTTTCTCGTCGAGGGTGCGCTGGGCGCAATCGATCAGGATCACCTGGCGGGGTGCCAGGCCGCGGGCACACAGCAATTCACTGGCCCGCAGGGCCACCACACCACCGATCGAGTTGCCCACCAACTGCAGGCTGGGGGCCGGGGTCGTCGGGTCTGCGCTGGCACTGGCCAGAACCCAGGCCGCGAAGTCGGCCACCTGCTCCGCCCAGAGATCAAAGCCATAGCCGACAGCCCCGCCGGATTCGGCTTCCCCCTTCAACAGGGATCGGGGCTTGTCGCTGCAGCCGAAACCGAGCAGGTCAATGGCGAAGGTGGAGAAGTGCTCCCCGAGGGCCGGCAGGTTGTGCCGCCAGTGCGCGCTGGAGGCACCGAAGCCATGGATCAGCAGCACCACTGAACCTGAATCCGAGCCGCCCAGTTCGGGGCCCTGGGCTCTGAAACCGATCGAGCGACCCTGCCAGCACCAGTGCTGGATGCCGCTGGGATCCTTGCCGGTGGATTCAGCCACGCACCAGACCAGTGGGGGAGCGGACGGTGAGATCCGGGTCAGCAGGTTCGATCAGACAGCAGCCGTCTGGTTGGCCAGCAGAGACTTGAGCTTGGCCAGTTCGCCGGCCCAGCGGGGGTCGGGAGCGCCTTCGCTGATGGTGTCGCTGTGGACCACCTTGTTGACGGCCTTGCGGGACACGGTGGCGGTGGAGGCACCGGGGCGGCGGTCGGTGGAGGCACCGGCGCGGGAATCGCGACGCTCGGAGCGCTCGATGCGCAGGCTGTTGCCTCCGAAATCACGCCCGTTGAGCTGCTCGATCACCAGATCAGCGAGCTTCTCGTCGTCGACGTTGGCGAAGCCGAAGCCACGGCAGGCGCCGGTTTCCCGGTCCTGAACGGTCTTGAAGCGCACGCCTTCGCCCACGGAGGTGAACAGGGCGGTGAGCTCCTTGTCATCGAAGCTCTGCGGCAGGTTACCGACGTAAAGACGAACGCTCATGAAACGAGGGGAGGAAAGGAAGGTTTTGGACCGATGGCGGTGTGTTGATCGATGAGCAGGTTGGTCTGGAGAGCCAGTGGCTCGGAAATCCCTGGACAAAACCTCTGACGATCAGCCGATGCTTTCGGGCGGGGTCAGGCTGTGGATGGATGCCTTTTCATCTTTAAGTAAATCACGCCATGGTCCTCGTCAGCCAGAGACGTGCCTGACGGAGGGCTGCATCCCGGCCCCGCAGGCGGCCGCAGGCAGCCTCCAGGGTCAGGTGGGCCAGCAGTTCTCCCAGCTGCGGAGACGGACTCAGGCCAAGGCTGACCTGGAGCGTGTGGCCATCGATCGGGGCGCGGGGATGGAACAACGGATCCTGGGGATTGCGCCATCGCGCTAACCATTCAGCCGCCAGGTTGCCGGGAAAAAACAGCAGCAGGGCTGGTAGATCTGTCTCCAGTTGCTGGTGCAGCGTCAACCGCTGGGCTTCACTCAGATTCTCCAGTCCTACGGGGATGTCCCCAGTGCTGCCGAGCAGGCGCAGCAGCCACTGGCGCAGGCGCCCGCAGCGTTGCTGCAACTGGCGGCTGCTGCGCAGCCGCTCCAGAGCTGGCGCATCGAGCAGCCAGGCCAGCCGCGCCAGGGGCAGGGCCCGTGCGGCTTCCGTCGGGCTCAGACCCAGCTCTCGGACCTGGGGATGGTCAAGGTTCCGGGCCCCGGCACCCGGATTCACCCCTGGTCCCCAGAGCGGCCCAGGGACGATCGGCCGCCACGGATCGAGCAGGCCAAGGGCCAGGGCCTCCTCCAGACCCGCTCCCCCGCCGGGGGCGTCGGCCAGTCGTTCCAGTTCCTGCAGGACACGCTCCGGAGCCACCTGGCTGATGCGGTCGTGGTGACAGGCGATCCAGGCTTGGGTACGTGGTTCCAGCCGAAAGCCGAGCTCGGCGGCCAGGCGCACCCCCCGCAGCATCCGCAGTGGATCGTCGAGCAGATTCGCTTCCCGCACCGCCACCAGCTCCCCCTGTATCAGATCCTCCAGGCCGCCGGTGGGATCGAGCAGCTCAGCCCCTGGCTCGAGCGGCAGGGCCAGGGCATTCAGCCTGAAATCCCGTCGCCACAGATCGCACTCCAGGCTCTCCCCCACCCGGCGGGCCAGGTCAAGGCTCCAGCCGTGGAGCACCAGCCTGGCGATGGAGCGCTCTGCATCCAGGACCACGACAGTGCCACCGTGGCGGCGGCCCAGGACCCGGCAGAGGGCGATCGCGTCCTCGGGCACCACCAGATCCAGGTCCGGCTTTGGACCGAGCCGCCCCAGCAGACCATCGCGCACGGCCCCCCCCACCAGAGCGGTGCCGCTGGGGAAGGCTTTCGGCGGCAAGGGCCAGTCTTCAACAGCCAGGGCCCGGTGCAGCACCCCACTGGCTGCGGCTTTCCGTCCCAGCCTGGAGCAGGCCCACTCCAGAATGGGGGAAGTCGAGGGCTCCGGCGGCATGTGCATCTGCGTCGACTGCCACTGGGTGGAGCGCTGTCAGGCCTATCACGCGGTGGAGCGGCAGCACGGTGTGGAGCATCTCAGCATGGAGCCGGATCTGACCCCCAAGGCCCCCCGCATTCATGTCCAGGTGATCAGCCTCGCGGGTGATCAGGTGGGGGTGGAGTGGGACGTGCGGGCCTGCGCAAGCTTCCAGTCCGACCCCGGCCGCTGGAGTCGCCTGCGCCCGGGGGAGGTGGTGCCGGCATGAGCGTTGCCGCGCCCCTGCTCCTGGCGCTGCACAGTTCCAGCGATGTCCTTGGGCTGGGGCTGGCCTCCCTGGCGACTCCCGATCCCCTCTCGCCCCAGCAGCCCCCCCGCATCACCAGCCATCCCCTGGGCCGCAGGCTCTCCAACGACCTGCTCGGCTGCGTTGAGCAACTGCTGCCGGCCCGCCGCTGGCGGGAGTTGGGGCGCCTGGCCGTGGCCACCGGCCCTGGGGGATTCACCGGCACCCGCCTGACCGTGGTCTTCGCCCGCACCCTGGCGCAGCAGCTGGCGCTGCCCCTGGATGGATTCAGCAGCTTTCTGCTGATGGCCCACCGTCTGAGTCAGCGCGGTGAGGTGGGGGAGGAACCCTTCTGGCTGTTGCAGGAGCTTCCCCGTCGCGGCATGGTGGCGGGTCGCTATGGCATGGACGCGTGGGCACTGGGGGGGATGGCCGAGAGGGAGGCCCCACGCCTGTACGGGCAGCTGGGCGATCTGCCGCCCGGCGGCGATCGGTTGGAAGCCCTGGTGGATCCAGAGGCCGACGTGGCCCAGCTGCTCCGCCTGAGTGGCCTGGCGGCGGCGGCGGGAGCGGCGGCTCCCTGGGCCTCCGTCCTGCCCATCTATCCCACCGGTCCGGTGGCGGCGGGGCCACGCTGATGCGACGGCTGTTGCTGCTCGCACTTCTGGGCGGCGGGCTGCTGCTGGTGGCCCGGGGCCTGCTGGCACCCAGTCTTGTCCGGCCCCAGTTGATCCTTGTCCTGGGGGGCGACATCGACAGGGAGAAGCTGGCCGGTCGGCTCGCCCATCGCGACGGGCTCCCTCTGCTGGTGAGCGGCGGCAGCAATCCGGAATACGCCCAGTGGCTGTTCAGCCAGGAGGGTCTCGACCGCCGCCAGTTCCGTCTGGATTACCGCGCCCGCGACACCCTCGGCAACTTCACCACGGTGGTCGATGACCTCAGGCGCCGCGGCATTCGCCATGTGCTGCTGGTCACCAGCAGCGATCACATGGACCGGGCCCTGCTGGTGGGCCGGATCGTGGCCGGCAGTCGCGGCATCCGGCTCACGCCGGTGCCGGTCTCCTGCGGGGACCGCTGCCTTCCGGAAGGGCGCCGCAAGGTCTGGGGCGATGGCCTGAGGGCCGCCGCCTGGGTGGTCACCGGTCGTGATCTGCGCGCGTGGGCGGCAGAGCAGATGGGGCCTTCCCCGGGGACAGCAGGCCCTGATCGAGGAGCCCGTTGATCTGCTCCTGGCAGGCGGCCGTGGTGGCCTGCAGGTCGATGCGGCGACGGGAGGCGGGCGGCGGGATGATCCGGCCGATGCGGATGTGGATCGGCACCAGCCGCGGCTTGCCCTGGCGCGTGCCCAGCGCCCGGTGGCTGTTGATGATGGCCACGGGCAGGAGGGGAACTCCCGCCCGCGCCGCCAGCAGCGCCGCCCCGGGCTGTGGCTGGTTGACGCGCCCGTCCGCCTGCCGGGTGCCGTCGATGAACACTCCGGTGGCCCAGCCCTCGAGCAGGCGATCGGTGGCGATGCGGATGGCCTCCCGGTCGCTGGCACCACGGGAGACGGGATAGGCGCCGCAGGCCCGGATGATGGGCCCCAGCAGGGGCACACGGAACAGTTCCGCCTTGGCCATGAAGGCCACCGGACGGCCCAGGGCATGCCCCAGCAGGGGCGGATCGAGATGGGAGCCGTGGTTGGCGACCACCACCAGGGCCCCCTCCATGGGCACATGGCCATTGCCGGTGGTGCGTCCCCGGAACAGCAGCCTGAACACCGGAAACACCAGCAGGTAGCTGATCAGGCGGTAGGTGAGGCTCGGCCTTGGGGTGAGCAGGGCCGGGGGCTCGGTGGAGCGCCTGCGACGGCGCAGACCACGGCGACGGGGGGGGATCGGTCCGCTGGCGGGGAGATCCTTGCCGGTATCACTCACAGGCCCAGGTCGGCAGCATCGCTGCTCTGGGCGGTGCTCACCCCCGGCAGGCTGCGCTTGATCAGGCCGCTGAGCACGTTGCCCGGACCAATCTCCACCACGGTGTCGATCCCCTGGGCCGTCAGCTGGTCCATGGTTTCGCGCCAGCGCACGCCGCTGACCATCTGGCGGCGCAGCCGCTCCTTGAGTTCGCTCCCGCGGCTGGTGGGGGTCGGATCGGTGTTGCTCAGCACCGGGATGCTGGCGTCGGCGAACGGTACGTCTTCCAGCAGGGCGGCAAAGGCGGCAGCGGCGTCGGCCATGAACGGGGAGTGGAAGGCCCCCGAAACCGCCAGGGGGATGGCCCGCTTGCAGCGGAGCTGACCGGCCACGGCGGCCACCGCCTCCGGCGTCCCCGAGATCACCACCTGGGCCGAGCTGTTGTCGTTGGCGATCACCACACCCGCGTTGGCTTCCACCAGGGCGTCGAGTTCGCCGCGCTCGAAGCCGATCAGCGCGGTCATCGTCCCGCCACCCGCCGCGGCCATCAGTTCGCTGCGCCGGTGCATCAGTTCAAGACCCGTGCTGAAGTCGAAGACATCGGAGGCGTAGAGGGCCACCAGTTCTCCGAGGCTGTGGCCCGCCACCAGATCGGCCTGGCGGCCCTGGGCCTTGAGGCCGTCGACCAGCAGACTCTCGAGCACGAACAGGGCAGGCTGGGTGTTGCGGGTGTCGCCCAGATCAGCAGGCTCCGCCCGGGCCTCGGCCCCTTCGCCGGCACAGATCGCCAGCAGATCGCGCCCCAGCAGCGCGGAGGCTGCGGCGAATCGCTCGCGGGCACCTGGGAGCTCGAGCACACCTGTGGCCATACCGGCTTTCTGCGAGCCCTGACCGGGAAACACCCAGGCAATTCCCATGGCGACATGCACTCCAACCGGCTGGAGATTACGGCGGTGCCGTTCAGCCGGGATTCAAGGGCGTCTGGCCGCCGTCGGGGCCACCCCAGCGCAGCAGGGCGGCCCCCCAGCTGAGGCCTGCTCCGAAGCCGCTGCTGGCGATCAGATCCCCCGGGAGCACCCGTCCATCGCGCACGGCCTCATCGAGCATCAGGGGAATGGTGGCGGCGGAGGTGTTGCCGTAGTGGGCCAGGTTGCTCAGCACCCGTTCATGCGGGATGGCGAAGCGGTCAGCCACCCCATCGAGGATGCGCTGGTTGGCCTGGTGCAGCAGCAGCCAGTCGAGTTGATCAGCCGCCGTGCCGGTGCTCTCCAGCAGCTCCTGCAGCACCGCCGGCACCTCCCGCACGGCGAACTTGTAGACCTCCTGGCCATTCATGTGAATCGTCTCGAAACCGCCCTTCTGGGCCGAGTGGCCCTCCAGCAGGGGCATGTGCTCGTCCCGTTGGCGCAGGGAGAGGCAGTCGGCCCGGCGACCATCGGAATGCATCTTGAAGCCCAGCAGGCCATTGCACGACTCCTCGCAGGCTTCCACAGCCACGGCGGCGGCACCGTCACCGAAGAGCACGCAGGTGCTGCGGTCGTCCCAGTCGATCCAGCGGCTGAGCTGGTCGGCGCCGATCACCAGGGCCCGCCTCACCGTTCCTCCCCGGATGTACTGACCGGCGGTGATCAGCGCGAAGAGAAAACCGCTGCAGGCGGCGGTGAGATCAAAGGCCGCCGCCGCGCTGGCACCGATGGCCCCCTGCACTCTCGGGGCGGTGCCGAACAGATCATCCGGGCTTGAGGTGGCCAGCAGAATCAGGTCGAGGTCTTCGGGGCCCCAGCCGGCATGCTCGAGGGCGGCCTGGGCGGCGGCGGTGGCCAGGCTGGTGAGGGTTTCTCCGGGACCGGCCACCCGGCGGGCCTCGATGCCGGTCCGGCTGCGGATCCAGGCGTCGTTGGTGTCGACCCGACGACTCAGCTGTTCATTGCTGACACTGAACTTGGGAAGGGCGCTGCCGCTACCCACCAGGGCCATCCCTGCGCCCATCCGGCCGAGCGACACCGTGTCAGTCCTCAGTTGGGCTCAGTCAACCACAGGCCGTGACGGTCTCCTCCTGCGCGCTGAGCCGGTGCAGGTCGTCCATCACGCCGTGGCTGGCGGCCAGGTGGGCCAGGCGCAGGGCGCTGACCACCGAGAGCGCCTTGCTGCTGCCGTGGCCGATCACGCAGACGCCGTTCACTCCCAGCAGCAGGGCGCCGCCGTGCTCGGCGTGGTCGAGCCGTTTCTTGATCCGGACCAGGTTGCTGCGCAGGAAGGCCGAGCCGACCTTGCCACGACGACCTCGGGGCAACTCCGCCCGCAACACGTCGAGCAGCACGCTGCCCACCGATTCAAGGAACTTGAGCAGCACGTTGCCGGTGTAGCCATCGCAGACGACCACGTCGAAGGTGCCGGAGAGCACGTCACGGCCTTCGCAGTTGCCCTTGAAGCGGATCCTGGGTTCAGCCACCAGCAGTGGGAAGGCCCTGAGGGTGAGTTCATTGCCCTTGCACTCCTCCTCACCGATGTTCAGCAGGCCGACGCTCGGCTCGGACACGCCGAGCACATCGCGGCTGTAGATGCTCCCCAGGAGGGCGAACTGGTGCAGGTAGCCCGGCTTGCAATCCATGTTGGCCCCCACATCCAGCACCAGCACCTGCTGGGACGGATCCTTGGTGGGGAAGAGGGCTCCGATCGCTGGCCTGTCGATGCCCTTGAGGCGCCCCAGGCGAAAGATGGCGGAGGCCATCACCGCCCCGGAGTTGCCGGCTGAATAGATGGCGGTGGCTTCACCCCGCTTCACCAGGTCCATGGCCAGGTTGATGCTGGCATCGCGCTTGCGCCGCACCACCGTGGCCTCGTCGTCCATGCCCACGGAGGGGCCACTGGGCACGAGCTCGATCAGGCCCTGCTGGACGGCCTCCTGCAGCACGTCGCTCAGGCCCAGCTCAGCCAGCACCGACTCCACGGCCGCGGTTTCAGCCACGAAGCGGATGCGCACCGGCAGGATCTGCACCGCCTTGAGGCATCCCTCGAGGATCGGCCCCGGGGCGTGGTCGCCTCCCATTCCGTCAACGGCCACCCAGAGCCGATCTCCCCGCTTGATGGCGGCCAGCTCCTCCCCGCCGCTCTGCTGCAGCCTGCGCAGCGGATCGATCACCAGAGGGTTGAGGACCGACCCGGCCGTGGAGGCCATGCTGCCGGCCACTGATCCGGCGGCGGAGGCCATGCTGCCGGCCACGGACCCGGCCACCGAACCCGCTGCAGAGGCCGCCGAACTGGCCGAGGAGGAGGCCGTGCCCACGATTGTGGTGACCGCCGCGTTGCGGCGGTACCAGATCACCAGCCGCCGGATGGCCCGGCTGGGCCTGGCACGCCTGCCGGGGCGAATCTCGAACTCAGGTTCCTTCGGAGGCAACGGCTTCCACGATGCGCTGGAACAGATATCCCGTGCCGCGGGCCGTGAGGATCAGCTCGGGATTGGCAGGATCATCCTCCAATTTGGAGCGCAACCGGGAGATGTGGACATCCACCACACGGGTGTCCACATGGCGCTCGGGGGTATAGCCCCAGACCTCCTTGAGAATCTCCCCACGGCTGAAGGGCTCACCCGAACGGCTCACCAGCAGCTCCAGCAGGCTGAATTCCATGCCTGTGAGGCGAATGCGCTCCTCACCCCTGTACACCTGGCGCTTGTTGGTGTCGATGCGCAGCTCCCCCACCTGGATGACCCCGGAGTTCGGGATCCCCACGACCTGATCCTTCTCCACCCTCCGAAGCACGCAGCGGATGCGGGCCTCGAGTTCCTTCGGGCTGAAGGGCTTGACGACGTAGTCGTCGGCCCCCAGTTCAAGACCTGTGATGCGGTCAGCCACATCACCCAGGGCCGTGAGCATCACGATCGGCACGTCCGATTCCTTGCGCAGCTCCTGGCAGACCCCATACCCATCGAGCTTGGGCATCATCACGTCGAGCACCACCAGATCAGGACTGGACTGATGGAACGCCTCGAGGGCCTCGACCCCATCGGCAGCCGTGACCACCTGGTAGCCGATCATCGACAGGCGTGTGTCGAGGATGCGCCTGATGCTGGCTTCGTCGTCGACGACCAGGATGGTCTCCTTCGCTGAGCTGGAAACCGTCATCGCGTCGCCGGCACGGTTGCAAAATCTCCGCCTACTGAAAAGGCGCGAGCACCCGCCAGTTCACCCAAAGCCACCATTCTTCACAAACCTCCTTGGGACGTTCCACCCCTTTCTACGCCTGTCAGAGCTGTGGAGCCCAGTCCCGTCAGTTTTTCGGCCGCTGTCCGGGTTGTGGCAGCTGGAACAGCCTGGTGGAGCAGAGCAACCCCGCGGCTGACGGTCGCCGTCGTCGCGCCGCACCCGTTCCCGCCATTGGGGATCACGCCGTTCCCCGGGCCCGGCGGTCCGAGCCGATCCAGTCCGTTGGCGAGCGCCCGTTGCAGCGGCTCTCCAGCGGCTTCCCCGAGCTGG
Organism: Synechococcus sp. CS-205; assembly: GCF_025128255.1. Lineage (NCBI taxonomy): Bacteria > Bacillati > Cyanobacteriota > Cyanophyceae > Synechococcales > Synechococcaceae > Synechococcus > Synechococcus sp. CS-205. Next base: position 8,620 of record NZ_JAHLZB010000033.1, on the reverse strand, counting down.
ATCGCGTTCTGGGCGGCGGACTCGTGCCCGGATCGCTCGTGCTTGTGGGGGGAGATCCGGGCATCGGAAAGTCGACGCTGCTCCTGCAGAGCGCGCGGGCCCTCGCCGCCGACTGCTCGGTGCTCTACGTGAGTGCGGAGGAATCGGCCCAGCAGGTGAAGCTGCGCTGGCGCCGCCTGCAGCAGCCGGCGGAGGGAGGACCAGGCGAAGCAGGCCTGCAGCTTCTGGCTGAGACCGATCTGGAGCTGGTGTTGCAGGAGCTGGAAGCCCTCCGCCCGGCCGTGGCGATCATCGACAGCATCCAGGCCCTTCACGACGCCGAGCTGAACAGCGCCCCGGGCTCGGTCTCCCAGGTCCGGGAGTGCGCGGCGGCGCTGCAGCGGCTGGCCAAGCGCCAGGACATGGCCCTGCTGCTGGTGGGCCACGTCACCAAGGAGGGGATGCTGGCGGGGCCGAAGGTGCTCGAACACCTGGTGGATGCGGTGCTCACCTTCGAGGGCGATCGTTTCGCCAGCCACCGCCTGCTGCGGGCGGTCAAGAATCGCTTCGGCGCCACCCACGAGCTGGGGGTGTTCGAGATGCGTGATCGGGGCCTGGCGGAGGTGACCAATCCCAGTGAGCTTTTCCTGGGGGGGGAAGGTCCCTGCGCCGGAACCGCCACGATCGTGGCCTGCGAGGGCACCCGCCCTCTTCTGGTCGACCTGCAGGCCCTGGTCAGCACCACCAGCTATGCCAGCCCCCGGCGAACCGCCACCGGGATCGGCATCAACCGCCTCCACCAGATCCTGGCCGTGCTGGAGAAGCACATGGGCCTTCCCCTCTCCCGCTTCGACTGCTACCTGGCCGTGGCCGGTGGGCTGGAGGTGGAGGAGCCCGCCGCCGATCTGGGGGTGGCCGCCGCCGTGGTGGCCAGTTACCGCGACCTGATCCTGCCGGCCGGAACGGTGCTGGTGGGGGAACTGGGGCTGGGGGGGCAGATTCGCTCGGTGGCCCAGCTGGAGTTGCGGTTGCAGGAGGCCGCCCGGCTTGGATTCCGCCGGGCCGTTGTGCCCCGCAGCAGCGGCCTGGCTCCGGTGGCCGCGGCCCTGGGCCTCGAGCTGATGGAGGCCGGTGGTGTGGCCGAGGCCCTGGTGGCGGCCCTGGGGGTGGATCCCGCCGCCGACTGAGACTCAGGGCCTGATCGGTTCGGGTCCCGCGCTCAGAAGTACACGTCGACAGAACCACGGCCGCTGGTCTTCAGCCAGTTCTGGGCTTCGATGTAATTGTTGGGGGCCATCCGGATCGCCTTGGTCCAGTAGTCGGCCGCCTGATCGAAGCGTCGGTCGGATTCGTCGGTGTCGCCCCTCTCCTCAGCCAGGCAACCCAGATGGTGGTGGATCACGGCCATGTTGTTGAGGGCCTGGGGCATCTTGCTGTTGAGCTCCAGCACCTGCTCGTAGGTTTCGATCGCGCGCTGGTGATCACCATTGCTGGTGTACACAAGGGCCATGTTGTAGAGGATGAACGCGCGATCCAGGGGGTCGTCCTCGAGTTTGAGGGCCTCGTCATAGTTCTCGAGCGCCTCGGCGTATTCCCCATCACCCTGGGCGCTCATGCCATCGCGGTAGTAGGCGAAGGCCTCCTTCGCCCGGCGGTTGGTGGGCAGCACCTTCAGGATCAGGTCGGCCATCACCGTGAAACTCTTGTCGATGAAGTTGTCGTTGCGTTGGCTGCGGGGCACGGCGCGGCTGGCGTGATCAGTGCTCCCATCCTGACGGGTCTCCGACAGGCCAGGGACCCGGCGCCACACTCCCTACCCTTGGGGACGGAGCATCCGCCGTGACACTGACGCCTCCCCCTGCAGCGCCCAGCTCATCCGTCGAGCCCCTGCTCCTGGATGTGGAGGGCATGAAGTGCGGCGGCTGCGTGCGCGCGGTGGAGCGGCGACTGCTGGAGCAACCAGGCGTCGATCAGGCGAGCGTCAATCTGGTGACCCGCACGGCCTGGATCGGTCTGGATCCCGCCCGGGTCGGGGCGACGGAGGATCCGGCACCGGCACTGATCGCCAGCCTGCAGGCCCTGGGCTTTGAGGCCCAAAGGCGCGATCAGGTGGTCGGCGACCCCAGCCAGGCCGAGCGGGACCGGCAGCGCCGCTGGCGTCAGGAATGGCGCCAGCTGATCGTGGCTCTCTGCCTGATGCTGGTGTCGGTGCTCGGCCACCTGGCCGAAGGGGGCCACCTGCCGGCCGCCCTGATGGCCCTGCCCGGTTTCCACCGGCTGGGGGATCTCGGCTTTCACGCCCTCGTGGCCAGCCTCGCCCTGCTGGGGCCGGGGCGCTCCATCCTGATCCGGGGTGTCCGCGACGCCTGGCTGCGGTCTCCCAGCATGGACACGCTGGTGGGGCTGGGCATGGGCAGCGCCTACCTGGCCAGCCTGGTGGCCTACCTGAGACCCGCTTCAGGCTGGCCCTGCTTCTTCAACGAGCCCGTGATGCTGCTGGGCTTCGTGCTGCTGGGGCGCTTCCTCGAGGAGCGTGCCCGCAACCGCACGGGCCAGGCGCTCGAGCAGCTGGTGCGCCTGCAACCCGACACCGCCCTGCTGCTGCTGGGCGAAGGACCCCCGCGGACTGTGCCCGTTGCTGGCCTGCGTCCCGGCGATCGTGTGCGCCTCCTCCCCGGCGATCGTGTTCCGGTCGATGGCGAGGTGGTGGAGGGACACTCGGCGGTGGATGTGTCCAGTCTCACGGGCGAACCCCTTCCCCTGGAGGCCGGCCCCGGCAGTGAGCTGATGGCCGGGATGCTCAACCTGCAGGCTCCCCTGGCCCTGGAGGTGCGGCGCACGGGCCCTGAATCCACCCTGGCCCGGATCATCGCCCTTGTGGAACAGGCCCAGGCCCGCAAGGCTCCGATCCAGAGCCTCGCCGATCGGGTGGCCGGCCGCTTCACCGTGGCGGTGCTGCTGCTGGCCCTGGCCACATTTCTGTTCTGGTGGCAATGGGGCACCAGGCTCTGGCCCCATGTGCTGATGGGCGTGGCCCAGCAAGCACCCCATGGTGGCCACGGAGTGCTTGGAACGTCGGCCACCAGTCCCTTCTCCCTGGCCCTGCAGCTGGCTATCGCTGTGCTGGTTGTGGCCTGCCCCTGTGCCCTCGGGCTGGCCACGCCCACGGCGATCACGGTGGGATCGGGCCAGGCGGCCCGCTCCGGCCTGTTGTTCCGAGGTGGCGACGCAATCGAGATGGCGGCACGCCTGCACAGCGTGCTCTTCGACAAGACCGGAACCCTCACCCTCGGGCGCCCCCTGGTGGTGGCTGTGCTCCCGGCAGGAGCCGGCGACCCTTCCGGGGCGGCCGGGGATGCCCTGATCCAGCTCGCGGCCAGCCTCGAGCAGCACACGCGTCACCCCCTGGCTCATGCCCTGCTGCAGGAGGCCCAGTGCCGCGGGCTGGCCCTGAAAACAGTGAGTCACAGCCGCACGGAAGTCGGATCCGGTGTGGAAGGCCGGGTCGGCGGCCAGGAGGGACTGGCGCGGGTCGGCCGCCCTGGCTGGTTGAGCCAGCAGGGTCTCGCCCTGGACTCTGATCTTGAGCAACACCTGAGCCAGCTGGAATCCGCAGGCACCACGGTGCTGGCGGTGGCCTCCCCTGGCGCCATCCTCGGGCTGGTGGCGGTGCAGGACCAGCCCCGCAACGATGCCTCCCAGGCCCTGGCGGAGCTTGCTGGCATGGGCTTGCAACTTGGGGTGCTCAGCGGTGATCGCCGCGAGCCCGTCTTGCAGCTGGGCGATCGCCTTGGACTCTCCAGCTCCGGCCTGGCCTGGGAACTGGACCCCCAGCAGAAGCTGGAGCACATCCTGCGCTGGCGTCAGCAGGGGCCTGTGGCGATGGTGGGTGACGGCATCAACGACGCCCCGGCCCTGGCGGCCGCTGATCTGGGGATCGCCGTGGGCACCGGCACCCAGATCGCCCAGGACACTGCCGGTCTGGTGATCCTCGGCGACCGGCTGGAGTCGCTGGTGGAGGCCCTGCGCCTGGCTCGCCGCACCCTGGCCAAGGTCAGGCAGAACCTGTTCTGGGCCTTCGGTTACAACCTGATCGTGCTGCCGGTCGCCGCGGGGGCGCTGCTGCCGGGCTTCGGTGTGCTGCTCTCGCCCCCGCTGGCCGCCCTGCTGATGGCCCTCAGTTCGATCACCGTTGTCGTCAACGCGTTGCTGCTCCATGGCCGTCCCTGAGCGACGAGGCCGCTTTCTGGTGCTGGAGGGCATCGATGGCTCGGGGAAATCGAGTCAGCTGGAACGACTGCGTGCCTGGCTTCCCAGCAGCGGCCTGATGCCGGCGGGCGCCCAGCTGGTGACCACCCGGGAGCCCGGTGGCACCCCCCTCGGTCAGGGCCTCAGGGAGCTGCTGCTGCACCCCCCTGAGGAGGCGGCTCCGGTGGCCACCGCCGAGCTTCTGCTCTACGCCGCCGATCGCGCTCAGCACGTGCAGAGCCTGATCCAGCCGGCCCTGGCGGCCGGACACTGGGTGCTCAGTGATCGCTTTGCCGGCTCAACGGCCGCCTACCAGGGCCATGGCCGGGGTCTGTCCCTGGCGCTGATCGACCAGCTCGAGGCCATCGCCACCGGCGGCCTCACTCCTGATCTCACCCTCTGGCTCGATCTGCCGTTGGCCCTCTCCGCCGAGCGCCGCGGCCACCGCGGTGCCGATCGGATCGAGGCAGCCGGCCTGCCGTTTCTGGAGCGGGTCTCGGCCGGTTTTGCCCGTCTGGCCACCGAGCGGGGCTGGACGCGCCTGGAGGCCTCAGCAACTCCAGGTGAGCTGGAGGCGGCCATCCACGCGGTACTGCTGGAGCGCTTCCTTCTCGTGGGGCCCGGCCATCGCGATGGCTGATCTCTTCGCCGACCTGATCGGTCAGCCCACGGCGGTGGCGCTGATGCGTGCCTCGCTGGAGCGCCAGCGGCTGGCGGCCGCCTATCTGCTCACCGGGCCGGAAGGGGTGGGCAGGCGCCTGGGGGGCCTGCGCTTCCTGGAGGGCGTGCTCGCGGGGCCTGCGGGTTCGACCGCCCTGCGCCGACGCCTGATCCAGGGCAACCACCCTGACCTGCTCTGGCTGGAGCCCACTTACTCCCACCAGGGACAGCTCGTGCCGGTGAGCCAAGCGGCAGCGAAGGGGGTGAGCAGACGCGGCCTGCCGCAGATCCGGCTGGAGCAGATCCGCACCGTCGGCCCCTTCCTGGCCAGACGCGCCGTGGCTGGCCCCCGCCCGGTGGTGGTGATCGAGGCGGTGGAGCTGATGGCGGAAGGGGCGGCCAACGGTCTGCTCAAGACCCTGGAGGAGCCAGGATCAGGTCTGTTGCTGTTGCTCAGCGCCGCACCGGAGCGGCTGCTCAGCACGATCCGCTCCCGCTGCCAGCAGATCCCCTTCCGTCCCCTCGACCCCAGCGCCATGGCGCTGGTGCTGGCAGCGCAGGCTAAGCAGTCTGAAGGTGCCGCCGCTGACGACCCTCCGGAGCTGATCGAGCTGGCGGCCGGGTCTCCAGGGGCACTGCTCGAGCACCGCCGCCAGTGGTGGGCCCTGCCCAGCGGCCTGGCTTCACGCCTGGCTGCTCTGGAGGCCGACCCTCTGGAGGCCATGGGGCTGGCCCGTGACCTGAGCGAAGCGCTCGATCTGGATCAGCAGTTGTGGCTGCTGAACTGGTGGCAGCTGCGCCTCTGGCGCCAGAACCCTCAGCTGGCAGCTCAGCAACGGCTGGAGCGGCTGCGGGGACAGCTGCGTGGATTCGTGCAGCCGCGCCTGGCCTGGGAAGTGGCCCTGCTGGAGCTGAGCGGGGTGATCAGCTGAGCCGGCACCCCGCAAGTCCAGCTGAGCTCAGGCACTCTCCAGGGCCTGGGAGGCTGCGGCCAGTTGCTCCTCCCGCAGGCTGTGGATCAGGGCTTCCTGCTGGGTCAGCTTGACGCCGGTCGGCAGTTCCAGGCAGTAGCCGGCTCCATAGACGGTCTTGATGAAACGGGGTTTGCGAGGATCTGGTTCGAGCTTGGTGCGCAGGTGACGCACATGCACCCGGATGGTCTCGATGTCGTCGTCGGGTTCGTAGCCCCAGACCTCCTTGAGGATCAAGGAAGGCGCCACGGTCTGGCCATGGCGCTGCAGCAGGCAGTGGAGCAATTCGAATTCCAGGTGGGTGAGGCGCACCGGTTCGTCGAACCAGATCGCCTCGAACCGCTCGGGCACCAGTGTGAGTGGCCCATAGCTGAGGATTTCGCTGTGCTTGGTGGAGAGCGGTGCCCGGTCGCTGCGGCGCAGCAAGGCCTTGACACGCACCATCAGCTCCTCGAGATCGAAAGGCTTGGTGAGGTAGTCGTCGGCGCCGGAGTTGAAGCCGCTCACCTTGTCCTTGGTGCCGCCAAGGGCCGTGATCATCAGGATGGGGATGCCGGCGGTGCGCTCATCGCGCCGCAGCCGCTGGCAGAGGGTGAGGCCATCCACCTTCGGCAGCATCAAGTCGAGCAGGATCAGGTCGGGATTGGCCTGCAGGGCCATGGCCTGCCCCTTGATTCCGTCATCAGCCGTCTCCACGGTGAAGCCACCGTGCTCGAGGTGCCCGGCCACCAGCTCGCGCATGTCCCCGTCGTCCTCGATCAGCAAGATGCAGGGCTTCATGGCAGAGGCTGGAGGACACGTGACGGCAAGGCGCAGATGGCCGATACCACAAGAATGTGAGCCTTATTTTCTCCTGATCTCTGGCATTGATGCGAACTGCCTGATCGCTCCCTCGGCTGGCCTGACAACCAGAGAGCAGGCGTGGCCTGGGTTCCTCCACAGTCAAGCGGAGAAGCATCTGAATTGAATCTTCAGATTTTCTTCCGTCTTCGCTCTTGTCGTCGGCGTCCCGTTGTGACGAGTGCCATCAGGCTTGCCCCGGGCTGGGCTCGCCGGAGCAGGTGCCAGAACAGTCGACCTGGTCAGGCCGTGGTGAATCGTGAAAAACTCCCCGGGCAGGATTCGAACCTGCGACCAATCGGTTAACAGCCGACCGCTCTACCGCTGAGCTACCGAGGAATGGGATCACGAGAACTTACCCGCCGGCCCTGCCGGCAGGCAAGGGGGGAAGCCGGTTCTCGATGGTCCGCCGCAGGGCTGGCCCCTGCTGCCAGGGGCCGATCAGGCCCCGCTCCATTTCGGCGGCCGCGTCGCAGTGGTCGAGCTCTTCGAGGCGATGGGTGATCCACAACGCGGTGAGAGGCCGATCAGGGCGATGGCAGAGCCGATCGATCAGCTGCAGCACCTCCCCCTGGCTTTCGGGGTCGAGCAGGGCAGTGGGCTCATCGAGCAGGAGAAGGCTCGCGTCACCGGCGAGGGCGCCGGCGATCGCCAGCCGCTGTTTCTGTCCGCCGCTGAGGGTATGAATCGGTCGCCCCTCAAATCCCCCAAGCCCCACCTGGGCCAGGGCCGCGGCCAGGCGACCCTGGCGCTGTTCCGGGGCCAGGTCCTGCGCCAGACCGAGCTGCAGATCCGTTCCGCAGCTGGGCAGCAGCAACTGGTGGTCGGGGTTCTGGAAGACCAGGGCAGGCTTGAGGGTCAACCTGACGCGGCCACTGCTGGGCTCAAGCAGGCCCGCGAGCAGGCGCAGCAGAGTGCTCTTGCCACTGCCGTTGCCGCCCACCAGCATCCAGAGGCCGGATCCTGGCAGGCGCAGGTCACAGTGATTCAGGGCCTGGCTGCCGTTGGCCCAGGTCAGACAGAGACCTTCCGCCACCAGGGCGGGGGACGACCCCGGCGGCGAGGCACCGCCTGAGGGGCTGCCCAAGGCCATCAACCGTCGACGCTGAATCCGGGCCGCTTGCTGCCGCCGCCGACCGCCGACTTCTCATAGAGCTGAACGGCCAGGAGTTCGCCGCTGAGCAGGCTGACGCGCTTCTCCTCGGCTTTCTCACAGTGGAGCTCGAGCACCCGGGGTTGGCCGCTTTCCATGGCTGCCCTGATCTCGCTGTGGAGCGACTGGGCGTCACTGAGCTCCTTACGCTGCACCGAGATGGGCATGGGACTGAGCTTGAGGGCGAGCTCGACGACGTACACGTTCTGCGTTTGAAGGCCAAGGCCCACTCTGGCGAACGGTCTGCCGCACCGCCGCCGGCCACCGACAGGGCTGGCTGAGTGCTTTTACTCATTTCGGGGTGTGCTCGTGGGAGAGGGCTCCCGGGGGCTGCCGGTTTTTGTAGGATGTTGGTTGTAAAGGTTCATGAAGTACCTGCATGACGATCGCTTTAGGGCGCGCGCCTGCCGCACGGGGATGGTTCGACGTCCTCGATGACTGGCTGAAGCGTGATCGCTTTGTTTTTGTCGGGTGGTCCGGTCTGCTGCTGTTCCCCACCGCCTATCTGGCGCTGGGCGGCTGGCTGACCGGCACCACCTTCGCCACCTCCTGGTACACCCACGGCATTGCCAGCTCCTATCTGGAGGGTTGCAACTTCCTCACCGCCGCCGTCAGCACACCCGCTGATGCCATGGGTCACAGCCTGCTGCTGCTCTGGGGCCCCGAGGCCCAGGGCGACTTCGTGCGCTGGATCCAGCTCGGTGGCCTCTGGCCCTTCGTGGCCCTGCACGGCGCCTTCGCCCTGATCGGCTTCATGCTGCGTCAGTTC
>NZ_JAHLZB010000032.1:0-70333 GCF_025128255.1 Synechococcus sp. CS-205 | reverse complement strand
GAGCGTCGTGCAGCGCTTTTGGGTGCTTACTAGGCAACTTCATTCAGCCATTCCTTGATCTATTGACTAGGAACAGGCTTGTCCGAGCATCGCCCTTGATGCGTCACGACAGCTGGGAAACGAATTTCAGCAAGCCCTAAGATAGAGGATAAGTATTCACATGCGCAACCAGGGGAAAGACATGGCAGGCAATGGCCAGGAAGACCTGTACATCGTATTCCTCGACGATCCCAAGGATCGCCAGGAAAAGATTGACAAAAAACTGAAGAAGATCCTCACCAAGCTAGGCAAAAAGGGGCGGCGCCATCAGAAGTCTTCGAATATCTCAACGGTTTCACGATTGCCCTCTCCGAACAGGATGCCAAGCTCCTTAAGTCCCTCGATGGCGTCAAGAGTGTCACGGCGGACGCGGTGGCCAACTTCCTTGACCCCAGCGCCGAGCCGACCGCCGTCACCTCCTCTGGTGAGATGGCAGAACTGGCAGCGCAGGGACTGAGCGCATCCTCCCTCCCCGCACCACAGGTCGACAGCATTGAGAACGGGGAGTGGATGACCTACGGCGTCAAGGCCGTCTGGAATGGCTCACCCCCGACCACCAACGTCGGTGAAGGTGGCGTGGCCTTCGTGATCGATACCGGCATCACCACCAGTACCGAAGATCTGAACGTCAACACGACCTGGTCACGATCCTGGATCTCGGGAGTGAGCGCCACCACGGATGACAACGGCCACGGAACGCACGTAGCGGGGACGATCGCTGGCATCGTCGGCAACGGCCTCGGTGTCGTGGGTGTTGCACCGGGGGCAACGGTGGTGCCACTCAAGGCCCTGAACGCTCGGGGAAGCGGCTCGTACTCCAGCATCATCAGTGCCGTCAACCATGCCACCGGCATCATCCTCGACAACAACCCCAGCAACATCAGCAACAGCGTCATCAACATGAGTCTGGGCGGGCCTGGCAACGATGCGCTCGACGAGGCCATCTCTATCGCCGCCAATCAAGGAGTCAGATTTGCGATCTCTGCTGGCAATAGCTCTCAGGATGTCGACAACACCTCACCTGCACGTGCCGGCGACCTTGATAACGTTTACACCATTTCCGCTGTGGACGCCAATTATCAGTTGGCGTCCTTCAGCAACTACGACAACGTAGCGCCCGGCGCCACCGACAAGGTGGATTTTGCCGAGCCGGGAGTGCGGGTGATCTCCTGGTATCGCAACAGTAGAACCGGTACCTTTTCTCTCTACTACCTCAATGGCACCTCGATGGCTGCACCCCATGCGGCCGGGGCGCTGCTGATGGGCGGCCTGAGCGGCAGCGATGACGTCTCCACCCCAACCGGCATCCAGAGCGACCCTTTTGGACTGGTATCGAGCGCATCCAGCCCCCCTGTTTCACCTCCACCGCTACCAACCCTGAGTTTCCTCACGACGGAGTTATCTCAGAATGAAGGCTCCACCACCACCAGCACATCCTTCCAGTACGCCGTGAGGCGCAGCGGAGATCTGAGCTCCGTAAGTACAATTAATTGGGAGCTGATTGCAGGCTCAGCCACGGCCAGTGACTTCGAGGGCCCCACCAACGGCACCCTCAGCTTCGATGCCGGCCAGGCCGAGGCCATGATCACTCTGGAGGTGGCTGCAGACTCCGAGGTCGAAGCCGACGAAACCTTCTCCCTGTCGCTTGAGAACCCCATCGGAGCGAATCTTGAAACGCCGTCCACGGCCAGCGGAACGATTCAGAATGACGACATCAACGACGAAACGCCGGACTCCCCACCAACCACCAACGATCCCGCTCAGCTTTATTTCACGCTTGCCACTGCCACCACGCTGAATGACCTCGATGTCCAGACGAATGACATCATCGCTTTCGATGGCAGCGGTTTCTTCCAGGCCCTGAAGGGCGATGACGTCGGTCTGGGGGGGCTCGACATCGACGGCTTCCAGTTTCTCAACGGATTCGACGAACTGCTCATCTCCCTGAGAAGCCCCGCCTCTTTCCAGGGCACCAATTACGACGACTCCGACATACTCCGGTTGAGCAAAGGCGACGACGGCCAATACAGCGCCGAGATGTACTTCGATGGCAGCGATGTCCGCCTGACGCGCTCAGGCGAAGCGATCGATGCCTTCGCCCTGGACCCCGTGACGGGGAACCTGCTCATCTCGACCCGTGGATCCTTTTCCGTACGCGGAGCCAGTGGCTCCGGAGAAGACATCATTGCCTTCAGGCCCACGAGACTCGGGCAGAGAACCTCGGGCTCCTGGGGCACCTATCTGGATGGTTCCGACGTGGGACTCTCCGGCGGTTCGGAGAACATCAACGGGCTCGCGATCGACGGACAGACGCTGTACATCACCACGGCCGGAAACTTCAGCGCCGGGGGTATCAACGGCGCCAATGAGGACGTGTTCACCTTCAAACCAACCCAGCTGGGCTCTTTCACACAGGGATCCTTTGAAGGAGTGTTCTTTGATGGCAGCGAATGGGGCCTGGACACCAACAGCCTGGCTGGCTTCGAATTGCCCTCAATCTGAGCTGACCCCACCCTGGCGCCGCGGTTCCGGGCCGAGCGTGTAGGCGCGCAGCCCGCACAGCAGCACCCAGCCGGCGATGTTGATGCGGCTGTCGTAGAGGGGGATATCGGTGGCGTGAAGCGCCATCAACACCAGGAAGGACGCCCACCAGGCCCGCTCGAACAAAGCGCCGCTGGCCATGCCGAGGCGGGCCGCTTGAATCTGCAGCACCAGCACCAGTCCCACCAGCAGCACGGCCACCAGGGCGCCATGGCTGACCGCCAGATCGATCGGAAGGTTGTGGGGATGGCCGTGCCAGATGCCTGCCGTGCGCAGGGGATAGATCACGCTGAAGGCGGCGGCACCCCAGCCGAGCCAGGGGCGTTCCGCCACCAGCTGCAGGGCCACCCCCCACTGGTTGACCCGGGTGATGGCCAGGGGCCGGCGGCCGGCGAATTCCAGATCACTCAGCCGCTCCCAGATCACAGCGGGAACCAGGGCGCGGGCCGGCTGCTGCAACGCCAGCGGCACCCCGGGCAGGCTGGCCAGTCCCACGGGGATGAGCAGCAACAAAAGCAGGGGCAGCAGCCAGATCCAGCGGGCCGGACCCGCCACCAGGGGAAGCGCCAGCACCAGGGCACCCCAGGCGTTGCGGGAGTCGGTGAGGGCCATGGCGGCCACCAGGCTCACCGTGATCAGCAAGGCCGGCAGGCGGCCGCGCCACGACTGGGCCCGCTGCAGCAGGGTCGCCAGGGCGAAGGGCCAGACCAGAGCCAGCCAGGCCCCGGCGATGTTGGCGTAGTCGAACAGTCCGGCCAAGCGCCCGGGCGGATTGCCACCGGCCTTGAGGTGCCAGATGATCGCTCCCCCCAGGACCTGGAACGGTCCACTCCAGCCCCAGAACAGTTGCCCCAGGCCGGTGAGGATCACCGGCACGGTGCCGGCCACCAGCCAGAGCGCCACGCGGCGCCGGGCCGGCGCCGAGGCCAGGTAAGGCAGAAATCCCCAGAACGCCCAGAAGAACGGCAGCCAGTTGGCCAGGCCCACCCAGGCCAGCCAACCGCTGGAGGCGGTGACACAGCCCAGCACCATCAGCCCCGACACCAGCAGCAGCACCTGGTTGACCCGATCCTGCAGCCAGGGACGGCGCCCTCGGCAGCCCAGGATCAGGGCCACCAGCAACAGCACGCCGGCCAACAGAGCCGAACTCGCCAGCAACAGCAACCCGAGCTGAAAGCAGCGCCAGCCCAGGGGCGAGGCGCCCGGGGGCCGCACAGCATCGAGTCGGCGGAGGCACGCCTGCGTCACGAGAACACGGCGGTGCGACCCCTATAGACCATCACCTGACGACGCAGGTGCAGGCGCAGGGCCCGGGCCAGGGCCAGCCGCTCCATGTCCCGGCCCTTGCGGATCAGGTCCTCCACTTCATCCCGGTGGCTGACGGGCACTGTGGCCTGCTCGATGATCGGTCCGCCATCGAGATCCTCGGTCACGTAGTGCGCGGTGGCTCCGATCAGTTTCACGCCCCGCTCCCAGGCCCGGTGGTAGGGCTGAGCCCCCTTGAAGGCGGGCAGGAAGGAGTGGTGGATGTTGATCACCGAGGAAAAGCGCGCCAGGAAGTCAGGGCTGAGCACCTGCATGTACTTCGCCAGCACCACCAGCTCGATGCCATGCTCATCGAGCAGCTGCAACTGCGTCCGCTCGGCCTCGGCCTTGGAGGAGGTCTGAACCGGCACATGCATGAAGCTGGCGCCGAAATCCTCGGCCAGCGAGCGCAGATCGGGATGGTTGGAGATCACCAGCGGCACCTGCATCGGCAACTCGCCGGCCCGGGTCCGCCAGAGCAGATCCACCAGGCAGTGGTCCTGTTTGCTCACGAAGATCGCCACCCGCGCTGTGGCATCGGAGAAATGAAGCTGACCTTCCCCACCGAGCCGTTCCACCAGGGCGTTCACCGCCGCGGTCACCGCCTGCCGCGGCAGCCCGAAGCCGGCCAGCTGCCATTCGATCCGGCTGAGGAACAGACCCGCTCCGGCGTCGGTGTGGTGATCGGCATGGCGGATGTTGCCGCCGTTGGCCGCCACCCAGCTGGAGAGCTCACTGACCAGGCCGGGACGGTCGGGGCAGATCACCTGCAGAATCGCTGTGGGCACGCTCATCGGCACCGGGGCCTGTCTCGAAGGGCATTGTGCCCGGCGCTCCCCAGGCCAGTCGTCAGCAGGGCAGACAGCCATGCCCGCGCGGCGTACAGTCGCCCCTCACCTCGGTGTTCGCCATGGCCGCTCAGCTGGTTTCCACCTTTCGTCAGGCGCTGAGGCGGCTGGCCCTCGTGGCCCTCGCCGTGGTCCTCAGCTTCGGACTGGTGGCCTGCGATGGCGGCCAGACCAGGAAACCCCCCAGCATCAGCCCCGCCGACATGGCGATCATCCAACGGCAGGCCGAAGGCTTCCTCGCCGCCAAGGACAGGCTGCCCGAACTGGCGTCCCTGGTGAATGAGAGGAACTGGATCTTCACCCGCAACCTCATCCACGGCCCCATGCAGGAAGTGGGACGCGAAATGCTCTACATCAACCAGCGGCTGCTGCCTGCCGACCGCGCCGAAGCCAGCGCGCGGGCCAGCCAGCTCAAGAGCGCCCTCGCCGAGCTCGATGAGGCCGCCCGGCTCCAGGATGGAGAACGGCTGCGCAAGGGCTACATCAAGGTGGCCAGCAGCTTCGGCTCCTATGCCGAGGTGCTCCCCGCCGCCGCTCTGGCCAGCGGCTCCGAAGCCTGAGCTCCACGCCACCAACGCCGCTGAAGGCAATTGAGTCCCGCTCGATCGGGGTGATCGGCGGCGGCATCGTCGCCCTGGCCACAGCCTGGCTGCTTCAGCGACATGGCCATCGGGTGCAGCTGATCGCCCCGGATGCCCTGGGGACAACCCCCCAGGAGAGCCGCAGCGGCAGTGCCGCGGCCCTGGGGGTGCTGATGGCCCATGTGTTTCATCGCAGCAAGGGCCGCGCCTGGCGCCTGCGGCAGACCTCCCTGGGGCTCTGGCGGCGCTGGCGCCAGGAGCTGAGCGAACGAGGCTGCCCGATCCCCTTTCAGGCCGGCCTGTTGCTGCTGGCGCGTGACCCCGACGACCAGAAGCGGCTGCGGCAGCTGCAGGAACAACGCCAGGCCATGGGCTTTCCGCTGAGTTGGTGGGAGCCGTCGCAGCTGAGGGAACTGGAACTCGGGGATCAGCCTGAGGGGATGGGAGGCCTCCACTCCGCCCAGGACGGGCAGCTGGACCCCCTGGCCGCCATGGCGGCCTTTCGGCGGGATGGACTGCGCTGTGGCCTTCAGCTCAGCGGCGAGCGGGTGGTGGCACTGGAGCGGAGGCCGGCAGGCTGGAGGATCCACCGCCGCTCAGCCATCACCCCGGTTGAGGTCGACTGGCTGGTGGTCGCCGCAGGCCTGGCCAGCGAGGCGCTGCTGCGCCCCCTGGGGCACCAGCTGCCGCTGCAGCCGGTGCTCGGGCAGTGCCTGGAGCTCGCACCGGCCGCGCCGATCCGATGGCCCTGCCCAGTGGTCTGGCAGGGCCTCAACCTGGTGCCCAGACCCGGCGGCGGACTCTGGCTGGGGGCGACCCTCGAGCCAGGAGAGCAGGCCGACCCCAGCCTGCTGGAGCCGATGCGGCAGCTGGGCGGTGCGGCACCGAGCTGGCTGCGGGAGGCGACGGTGATCCGCCGCTGGCAGGGACTGCGGGCCCGACCCCAGGGCCAACCAGCCCCACTGCTGGAGAAGCTTGAGCCGGGGCTGCTGCTGCTGAGTGGTCACTACCGCAACGGTGTTCTGCTGGCACCGGGTTCCGCCCAGTGGGCCCTCGAGCAGATCGAAGGATTCCTTACCTGCCGTTAACGTATTTGGGGAGATGGCTGGATAGCGTTGCCAGGTGACTGCAGGTCCGAAGCCTTTCCCTTCCATCATGAAATCAAGCCAGCTCAAGCCCCTCGCCAAGGTCGGAACGGCCCTGGGGCTCTCCTTCACCCTGGCCCTTACCGCCTGTGGAGGAGGCGACGACGGTGGTGGACTCACCGGCAGCCTGAATGGAGCCGGGGCCTCCTTCCCGGCCTCGATTTATCAGCGTTGGTTCCAGGATCTCTCCTCCGGTGGCATCAACGTCAACTACCAGTCGGTGGGATCCGGGGCGGGCGTGCGGCAGTTCGTGGCCGGCACCATCGATTTCGGAGCTTCCGACGCACCGATGAAAGAGAAGGACATCGCCAAGGTTCAGCGGGGTGTGGTGCAGGTGCCGATGACGGCGGGCGCCATTGCCGTGGCCTACAACCTGCCGGGTTGCGACCTCATGCTCAGCCAGCAGCAGGTGGCGGACGTGTTCCTTGGCAAGATCAAGAACTTCAAGGAACTGGGCTGCGAGGACAAGGCGATCACCGTGGTGCACCGCTCCGACGGCTCCGGCACCACCTACAACTTCACAAAGAGCCTCTCGGCCTTCAGCGACGACTGGAAGAACGGTCCCGGCTCGGCTAAATCCGTGGCCTGGCCCACGGGCGTGGGCGCCAAGGGCAATGAGGGCGTCGCCGCCACGCTGAAGCAGAGCCCCGGTGGCATCGGCTATGTCGAAACCGCCTATGTGCAGGGGGAACTGCAAGCCGCAGCCGTCGAGAACCAAGGCGGTGAGATGCTCAAACCCACCAACGAAACGGCCAGCGCAGCTCTGGGCGCCATCGACATCGGTCCTGATCTTGTCGGCAGTGATCCCAACCCCTCAACAGGCTACCCGATCGTGACCTTCACCTGGATTCTGCTCTACAAGAGCGGCAATGGCGAGAAGACACCGCTGCTCAAGAAGGTGTTCGAGCAAACTCTCTCGCCCGAGGCGCAGGCACTGGCACCAGAACTCGGCTACGTGAGCCTGCCGCCTGAGGTGGTGACCAAAGCCAAGGAGGCCCTGGCCAGCATCGGCGAATAACTCCAATCACTCACTCCGAAGGCCGGTCTTCGGGAACGCGTTGTGCTGGATCAACAGAAAGCCCTCCATGTGCAACACATGGAGGGCTGTTTTTATCGGACCTTGATCACTGCCTGATCATGAACTGATCATTGACGGATCACTTGCTCTCGGTGAACTCCGCATCGATCACATCATCGGCACTGGGGCCAGAGGATGAGGTATCGCCGGCAGCGCCGTTGCCACCGGGTTCGGCGGCGCTGGCACCGGCATCGGCACCCGCCTGCTGGTAGACGGAAGCGCCCACTTCATAGAGCTCCTTCTGGAGATCCTCCAGTCGGGACTTCATGGCCTCGTAGTCCTCCTTCTCGACAGCCTCCTGGAGCTGCTGACGCTTCTCCTCCATCTTGGCCTTGACCTCGGCACTGACCTTGTCACCCAGGTCGGTAAGCTGCTTCTCGGACTGGTAGATGAGGGTTTCGGCCTGGTTCTTCAGGTCGATGCGCTCGCGCTTCTCCTTGTCGGCAGCCGAGTTGGCCTCGGCGTCCTTCACCATCTTCTCCACCTCATTCTCACTGAGGGTGGAGGCGCCGGTGATCGAGATGCTCTGCTCCTTGCCGCTGCCCTTGTCCTTGGCCGTCACGCTGAGGATGCCGTTGGCGTCGATGTCGAAGGTGACTTCGATCTGGGGAACGCCACGGGGGGAGGGCGGGATGCCGTCGAGTCGGAAGGTGCCCAGGCTCTTGTTGTCGGAGGCGAGTTCACGCTCACCCTGCAGAACGTGGATCTCCACGTTGGTCTGGCCATCCACCGCGGTGGAATACACCTCTGCCTTCTTGGTGGGGATGGTGGTGTTGCGAGTGATCATCTTGGTCATCACACCGCCCAGGGTCTCGACGCCCAGCGAGAGCGGGGTGACATCCAGCAGCAGGATGTCCTTCACCTCGCCAGCCAGCACGCCGCCCTGGATGGCGGCGCCGACGGCCACCACCTCATCCGGGTTGACGGTCTGGTTGGGGTCCTTGCCGGTGACCCGCTTGACCAGCTCCAGCACGGCGGGGATGCGGGTGGAACCACCCACCATCACCACCTCGTCGAGCTCGCTGCTGGAGAGCTTGGCGTCCTTGAGGGCCTGCTCCACCGGCACACGGCAGCGGTCGATCAGCTTGGAGGCCAGCTCTTCGAACTTCGCCCGGGTGAGGGTGAGATCGAGGTGCTTGGGACCTTCGGGGGTGGCTGTGATGAAGGGCAGGTTGATCTCGCTCTGGGTGGCGCTGGAGAGCTCGATCTTGGCCTTCTCGGCCGCCTCGGTGAGGCGCTGGAGGGCCTGCTTGTCCTGGCGCAAATCGATGCCTTCGTTCGACTTGAAGGTGGCGGCCAGGTGATCGACGATCACCTTGTCGAAGTCGTCGCCGCCCAGATGGGTGTCGCCGCTGGTGGAGAGCACCTCGAACACGCCATCACCCACCTCGAGCACCGAGACGTCGAAGGTGCCGCCGCCCAGGTCGAAGACCAGGATGCGCTCATTGCTCTTCTTATCGAGGCCGTAGGCCAGGGCAGCCGCCGTGGGCTCGTTGATGATGCGCAGCACTTCGAGGCCGGCGATCTTGCCGGCGTCCTTGGTGGCCTGGCGCTGGGAGTCGTTGAAGTAGGCGGGCACGGTGATCACCGCCTGGGTGACGGTTTCACCGAGGTACTTGCCGGCGTCATCGGCCAGCTTGCGCAGCACCTGGGCCGACACTTCCTCGGGTGCGAACTGCTTGTTCAGCACCGGGCACTTCACCTTCACATTGGCGCCCGCCTTCTCCACGCCGTAGCTGACTTCCTTCGATTCCTCGTTCACCTCATCGACCCGACGACCGATGAAGCGCTTCACCGAATAGAAGGTGTTCTCGGGATTCATCACCGCCTGACGCTTGGCGATCTGCCCCACCAGCTGGTCCTGGTTCTTGGTGTAGGCCACCACCGAAGGTGTGGTGCGGAACCCTTCCGCGTTGGCGATCACGGTGGGCTTGCCGCCCTCCATCACCGCAACGCAGCTGTTCGTCGTGCCCAGGTCAATGCCGACAACCTTGCCCATGGGTTCCCACCTCCTTTGAATTGATGTTTCTGTCCCATGCATCTTCAGCAGTGGGGGCCACCGCAGGCGAGGTGTGGTTTCCGAACAGGACCGGGGCGGGTCGCGCCCGGACCCGTACATTTCGCTGCAGGGACCGCCCCAGGCCCGAGCCGCCATGCCCTTCGAGATCTCCGCCCGCACCTCGCTCGTGGCCGTTCTCGGCGATCCGGTGCGCCATTCCCTTTCGCCGGCGATGCACAACGCCGCCCTGCGGGAGCTGGGTCTCGATTGGGTTTACCTGGCCCTGCCGGTGCAGGCCAGCGATCTGGCGGTGGCGGTGCGGGGCCTGGAGGCCATCGACTGTCGCGGCCTGAACGTGACGCTGCCCCACAAACGGGCGGTGGCGGAGCTGGCGGCGGAGCTCACCCCCCTGGCCCGGCGGGTCGGCGCCGTCAACACCCTGGTGCGGCGGGAGGGCGGCGGCTGGTTGGGCACCAACACCGATGTAGAGGGGTTCCTCACGCCACTGCGGGCCGCCTCTGGCTCCGATGCCGCCTGGGCCCGACCCCTGACGGGGGGCACGGCCCTGGTGCTGGGCTGCGGCGGCAGCGCCCGGGCCGTGGTGGCGGCTCTGGTGGAGCTGGGGATGGAGCGCATTCAGCTGGCCGGGCGCCGGCCTGAGGCCCTTGGGGCCATCCAGGAGGAGTGCCAGGCCTGGGCACCGCAGCTGAACGGCCTGGCCTGGCCCGGGCCTGCAGGCGAACGCGCCGGCCTGCGCCGGGCGCTGGCCGAGGCCGATCTGGTGGTCAACACCACCCCGATCGGCATGGGGGCCAGCTCAGGCACCTGCCCTCTGGAGCCTGGCGACCTCGATGCCCTTCGCCCAGGGAGCCTGGTGTACGACCTGATCTACACCCCCAGACCCACCCTCCTGCTGCGGGAGGCCCGCCTGCGCGGCTGCGGCGTTCTGGATGGTCTGGAGATGCTGGTTCAGCAGGGGGCTGCCGCTCTGCAGCTCTGGATCGGAGAGCCGGGCCGCTCCGGGGCCAGGCCGCTGCCGCTGGCCGCGATGCGCCGGGCGGCCCTCGATCAGCTGGGGAGGCCCTGATCGCTGATCACGGTGCGCGTGGGCAGGCCCCCTAGCCTGGGCAACGTGCAGCGATCACATCCCGTAGCTCATGGAAGGCCCTCCAATCTGGCAACGGCTCCTTGCCGTCCTGGCCTATCTGCTGCCCTGGAGTGACGGGGTGCCGTTCGGGGAGGCCCTGTTCGGCCTGGTGCCGGCCCTGCAGTGGCTGGTGCTGCCGGCCCTGCCGCTGATGGCCCTGCAGCAGCAGATCCCCTTCGGAGGCTTTGTGCTCTTCCTGGTGCTGTTCCTGGCGGTGGTGCGCAATGCCCGGGTGCCCTATTTCATCCGCTTCAACGTGCTGCAGGCGATCCTGATCGACATCGTGCTGATCCTGCTGTCGCTGGCGTTCGGCGTTCTGCTGCGTCCCCTGGGGGCCGGCTTTGCCCTGCGCACGCTCAGCAACACCGTGTTTCTCGGCACCCTGCTGCTGGTGGTGTTCTCGGTGGTACAGAGCATCCGTGGCCGAGAGGCCGACATCCCCACCGTCTCGGAAGCGGTGCGCATGCAGCTCTACTGACCCTCTCCAATGGTCTGAGGATGGGAAGAGGCCTGGAAGGTAGGCTGGTCGATCCGTTGCTGGCAGCGTTCTGCCGCCGGCCTCCCACGAGCCCATCACGGAGCCTCCGTCACCATGTCGCAGAAGCCTTACTACGAAACCATGTACATCCTTCGTCCGGACATTCCGGAGGAAGAGGTGGAAACCCATGTGGCCAAGTACCGCGATCTGCTCACCGAAGCAGGCGCTGAAGTGCTTGATTGCCAGATGCGCGGCAAACGCCGTCTGGCCTACACGATCGCCAAGCACCGTGAGGGCATCTACGTGCAGCTGAACCATGACGGAGACGGCCAGCAGGTGGCCCTGCTGGAGCGGGCCATGCGCCTCAGCGAAGATGTGATCCGCTACCTCACGGTCAAGCAGGACGGTCCGCTTCCCACCCCCCGCAACGCTCCCTCGGCCGCTGAAGCCGTGGCCGTCGAGGGCTGAGCCGGCGGCGGCGGGGATCGACGGATCAGCCCCGACCCGGGGATGATGAGGCGAAGACCTCGGGCCAGCCATGGTTGAGGATGCATCAGCTGGTCTCCCCAACAGGGTGCCCATTCCGGAACTCGAAGAGCCCGAGACCCGGCTGCGGCTGGCCCTGGCTGAGGCACGCCTGGAGGTGGAGACCACCAGGGCCCAGCTGGTGAACTGCCAGCGGGAGCTGGAGCTGGCGCAGCGTCAGCTTGCGGACCTTGAGGAGCTGATCCGGGATCTGCCTCAGATCTTCGAGCGTAAATTCCAGCAACGGCTGCAGCCACTTCTCGATCAGCAGCAACTGCTGGCCCAGGACAACCACGCCCTCCGGGAGCAGGCCCGGCGACTTCTCCCGCCCGCACCACCGCCGCCACCCCCTGCGCCTGAGTTCGAAAGCGAGCCTCCCCCCGAGGAGAAGGCAGAGGCCCGCAATCCGATCCCACCCCTGAGAGCCCTGGGACGGCGCTGGCTCAGGCGTGACGCCCCCCCGTAGGCCAGGGCCAGAAACCAGGCAGAAGCCCGACCTCAGCTCTTGCGGTGAGTGGCGGCCCAGAGCCGGATCGGCATCCCCCAGACGTAGATGAAGCCTTCGGCCGCGCGGTGATTGAAGCGATCATCACTGCCATACGTGGCCATGGAGGGCACGTAGAGGCTGTCGCTGGCGCTGGAGCGACCGATCACCATCGCCGTGCCCTTGTGCAGGCGGATGCGCACCACCCCGGTGACCGTGGCCTGGGTGCAATCCAGGAAGCCGTCGAGGGCTTGCTTGAGCGGACCGAACCAGAGGCCCTGATAGACGAGATCGGCCCAGCTGGATTCGATCTGGCGCTTGTAGCGCACCACGTCGGCGGCGAGGGTGAGGCTCTCCAGCTCCTGGTGCGCGCGGATCAGCAGCAACAGGCCAGGCGTTTCATAGATCTCCCTTGACTTGATTCCCACCACCCGGTTTTCGATGATGTCCATCCGGCCGAAACCATGCAGGCCCGCCAGCTCATTGGCCCGGCGGACGAGGCTGACCGGATCCAGGCCGATTCCATCGATCGCCACCGGGTTGCCCTGCTCGAAGGCGATCTCCACCACCTGGGACTCATCCGGTGTGTCGCCGATCGCACGGGTCATGGCAAACACCTCCTCGGAGGGTTCCGCCATCAGATCCTCCAGCGGACCGGCCTCGATGCTGCGGCCCAGCAGATTGAGATCGATCGAATAGGGGTTCTTCTTGCTCACCGGGGCCGGGATGCCGCAGCGTTCGCCATAGGCAATCGTTTCCTCCCGGCTCATGGCCCATTCCCGCGCCGGTGTGAGCACCTTCAGATCAGGCGCCAGGGAGCCGATCGCCACATCGAAACGCACCTGATCGTTGCCTTTGCCCGTGCAGCCATGGGCCACGGCATCGGCACCCAGCTCCCGGGCCACCTGCACCAGCTGGCGGGCGATCAGGGGTCTGGCGAGGGCTGTGGAGAGTGGATAGCGCCCTTCGTAGAGGGCATTGGCCCGGATCGCGGGGAAGGCGAAATCGCGGATGAAGGGATCGATCAGGTCTCCCACCAGCGAGCGGCTGGCCCCGGATTCGAGCGCCCTCAGACGGATCGGCTCCAACTCGTCCCCCTGGCCGAGGTCGGCGGCGAAGGTGATCACCTCCTCCACCCCCCACTCCCTCTTGAGGTACGGAATGCAGACACTGGTGTCCACCCCGCCGGAGTAGGCCAGCACCACCCGTTTTGCCCTGGCGCCCTGCTCCTGTGCCATCCCCTCAGTCCTGTGCGTGCGAGCTGTTGCAGGATTGTCCCTCGTCGCCGTCTTCGCCGCCCGGGCCGGCAGCCACCGCCGGCACCCGGCCCCAGCGGCTGGCGATCCAGGCCCCCATCAGCAGTGGTGGCGCCAGCACCAGAACCCAGACCTGCCAGGCGACCACTGGCAGGGGATCGGGCCAGTGCCGGCCCGCAGACACCAGCAGGGCACTGATCAGGAACGCCACGGTCCAACCGAGGAGCAACGAGGGAAATTTGGCGGCCGCCAAGGGAGATGATCGAAGTGTTGGTTTATGGTGGTCGATCGGCGTCCACTGGATGTGCGCTTCTAAGGCTTTTCATGAGCACACTCGACAGCATCAACCCCTCCCTCACCCGCTACCGAAGGGACGAGCCGGCTCCGGTGCTGCCCCTGCGCGATGAACCCGATCTGCTCACCTGGCTCGAGAGCACCGGCCGCCTTGTGGCCGATGAGGAAACCGCAGCTCCCGATGTGAGCACGGTGGAAGAGGAGGAACTCTCCGCGCTGATGGGTGAGAAAGAGGAGTACAACCAGGCCGATGAGCAATCGGAAGAGAACTGGGAAGACTGAGTCGCGATCTGAGCCGTTGATCGTGGCCTAAGGTCCGCCCGCACCGCCATAGCGCCACGGCGGCGCCTGGAGTCTTGGTCCGAACAACCCAACCGCAGGCCCCCGCGGCCGCTGCAGGTCCTGCCGATGGTCGCCGCAGCGCGCTGGGGCTGGCCGTGGCCATTCTGCTGGCCTGCCTGCTCTGCGATGGCCTCAGCGGCGCTCCCCAGCTCACCCCTGCCCTGCTCGTGGCGGCCCTGGTGAGCTGGTCACTCTGTCGCTGGGGCGTCCCGCGGCTGCGGGCCCTCAAGCTCGGCCAGGTGATCCGCGAGGAGGGCCCCCAGGGCCACCTCGGCAAGGCCGGCACCCCCACCATGGGCGGTCTGCTGGCGGTGCCGGTGGGGGTGATCGTGGGGGGGCTGGTCGCCCCCGGCGACGACCGCCTGCTGGCGGTCGCGGCGATCACCCTGGCCTACCTGGCCATCGGGGGCATCGACGACTGGCGCAGCCTGACCCGCCAGACCAACACCGGGCTCACCCCCCGGGGCAAGCTGCTGCTGCAGGCCCTGGCCGCCGCCCTGTTCCTGGCCTGGGCCCACTGGCAACAGTGGCTGCGTCCCGATGTCTCCCTGGCCCTGGGCTGGGTGCTGCCCCTGGGCCTGCTGATCCTGCCCCTGGGATTGTTCGTGTTCCTGGCGGAGAGCAATGCCACCAACCTCACCGACGGGCTCGATGGCCTGGCGGCCGGCTGCGGCGCGATCGTGTTCACCGGTTTCGGCGCCCAGCTGATGCTGCGGGGATCCCTGGGGGATCCGCCCCTGGCGGGCTTCTGCGCCGCCATGGCCGGCGCCTGGCTGGGATTCCTGGCCCACAACCGTCACCCGGCCAGGGTGTTCATGGGTGACACCGGCTCCCTGGCTATGGGGGCGGCCCTCAGCGCCGTCGCCCTGCTCAGCGACAGCCTCTGGCCGCTGCTGCTGATGGGAGGAGTGTTCCTGGCGGAATCGCTGTCGGTGATCCTGCAGGTGTGGGTGTTCAAGGCCACCAAGGGCGCCGACGGCCAGGGCCGCCGCCTGTTCCGGATGGCACCGCTGCACCATCACTTCGAGCTGGGGGGACTGCCCGAGTTGACGGTGGTGGTGCGCTTCTGGGCTGCCAGCGCGCTGCTCGTGCTGCTGGGGTTGGTGGTGTTGCCCTGAGCGATTCGGCAGCAGACTTGGAAGGTGACTGAAGCAAGAGGAGTCTGGAGTGGCTTACTTCACCTGGAAGGAACAGGGTCTGACCGCCGACTGCGCCAGCCTCGACGCCATGGCGGCGCGCTTCGAGGAGGCCGCAGAGCTGATGCGGCGCATGGCCAGGGAAGGGTTCAGCCTGGAGCGGCACAGTGACGGGCAGCACATCACCCATCCTGACGCGGGTGTGTTCGAGGCCTACGGGTTCATCAGCGAGGAGCCTCCGGTGCGGCAGCTGGATCTGATCCCTGAAACCTGAGCGCGCGGGGACCCTCAGCGGCGCAGGTAGCCCACCACCCACACGGCCACGAACCCCAGCGAGGAGAGAACGAGATAGATCAGGGCCCATTTCTGAAAGGTGGCGATGTCCTGGCCGAACACCAGGCCAGCGTCGGCATCGCCGGCGGTGGAGAACGCAAACAGAAGGCTCAGCAAGGACGATCGGGCGCGGATCCCTTCTCTAGCAGGCTTTACGGGGGACCAAGATCAGTGGGAGATCTCCCTGAGCCCATGGCCGCCACCCCCTTTCCGCGAACCCTGATGCTGCTGGGCAGCGGTGAACTGGGCAAGGAGGTGGCCATCGCCGCCCAGCGGTTGGGTTGCCGGGTGATCGCGGTCGACCGCTACTCCGGAGCCCCGGCGATGCAGGTGGCCGATCAGGCGGAAGTGATCGCCATGACCGACCCGGAGGCCCTCAAGGCTGTGGTCCGGCGGCACAGCCCCGATCTGGTCATCCCGGAAATCGAGGCCCTGGCGGTGGATGCCCTGGCGGAGATCGAGGCGGAGGGGATCACGGTGATTCCCACGGCCAGAGCCACCGCCGTGACCATGAACCGTGACCGCATCCGCGATCTGGCCGCGGGCAAACTCGGCCTGCGCACGGCCCGATTTGCCTATGCCGAGAGCGCGGCAGAACTGGCCGAAGCGGCGGCGCCCCTGGGCTGGCCTGTGGTGGTCAAGCCGGTGATGAGCTCCTCCGGCAAGGGCCAGAGCGTGGTGCGTTCGGCGGAGGGCCTCGCTGCAGCCTGGCAGGCAGCCCTGGACGGGGCCCGCGGCGCCGGCGCGCGGGTGATCGTGGAGGAGTTTCTGCCCTTCGACCTGGAGATCACCCTGCTCACGGTCAGGCCCTGGTCGGGACCCACCCTGTTCTGCCCTCCGATCGGCCATCTGCAGGAGCGGGGGGACTACCAGTGCAGCTGGCAGCCGGCCGCCCTGGGTGAGGAACAGCTGGCGGCGGCCCAGGCCATGGCCCGTGCGGTCACCGACGAGCTGGGCGGCGCCGGGCTCTTCGGGGTGGAGTTCTTCCTCTGCGGGGAGCCCGGCCAGGAGGAGGTGGTCTTCTCCGAGCTCTCGCCCCGCCCCCACGACACCGGCCTGGTCACGCTGCTGGGGCAGAACCTGAGCGAATTTGAACTGCACCTGCGGGCGGTACTGGGTCTGCCGATCCCGGCCATCCGCTCCAGCAGCGCCGCCGCCAGCCGGGTGATCCTGGCGGATCGGGCCCTCGAGGCCGTGGCCTACACCGGTGTGGCCGAGGCCCTGGCAGAGCCGGACACCCAGGTGCTGCTTTTCGGCAAACCGGATGCCCGCCCCCAGCGGCGCATGGGCGTGGCTGTGGCCACCGGGGCTGACGTGGCCGAGGCGCGGGCCCGGGCCGATCGCGCCGCCGCACGGGTCGCGGTGGTCGCCGCGGGCTGAACTGCGCTGCCCACTGGCCTCGCAGAGGTTTCGGTTTTATGGTGCGCCGATCGGGATCCCCCATGGCCCAGGCCCAGCGTCGCTCCAACCGCCCAGGGACCGCCAAGGTCGATGCTGCCAATGAGGCTGAGCGGGTGGCGGCCACCGTCGTGGAACTCAGCCGCCGCCAGGGGCGTGACGAACCCCGATCCAGGCCCCGCGGCCCGCTCCGGCAGCTCTTCCGCCCCGCCTCCCTGGCGGCCTTCGCCTGCGGCATCGGCCTGGGCTACGGCCTGGCAGGCCCTCTGCCGCAGCTGATCGGTCCAGCCCTGGCGAGTCTGACCCGCTCGGCGCCGACCCTGGGCAAGCTGGTGCCACCACTTCCCATCCACCAGCCCCGCATCCTGATCCTCGGTTCCGACCAGATCAGCGGCAGCACCGATGTGATGGTGGTCGTCGACATCCAGGACGGCACCACCCGCCTCACCCAGGTGCCCCGCGACACCTACATCGAATCCGAACGCTTCGGTGTGCTCAAGGCGAACGCCCTCTACGCCTCCGGTGGAGTGGACGCTGTCAAGGAGGAACTCACCGCCCTGCTCACCACTCCGGTGGACCGCTACTTGATGGTGAATCTGGACGCGGTCCAGAACCTCGCCGAAGCCCTGGGGGGTGTGGAGGTGGATGTGCCCAAGCGGATGTACTACACCGACAGCCGCCAGGGTCTCTACATCGATCTCTACCCCGGGTTGCAGCTGCTCCAAGGCAACGACCTGGAGGGCTTCCTGCGCTTCCGCAATGATGAGCTGGGCGACATCGGCCGGATGGAGCGCCAGCAGCTGGTGATCCGTGAGGTGTTCCACAAGCTGGGCCGGCCCAGCGCGGTGACCCGTTTGCCGGAGCTGCTCCGGATCGCCGGCAACGACATCCGCACCGACCTCTCACCCCTGGAACTGGGGAACCTGCTCAGCAAACTGAGCAGCACCACCCTCAGCACGACGCGGCTGGCGGGCCGGCTCTACTGGCACGACGATCTCAGCTACTGGATGCCGGATCTGAACACCCGCCACGCCGCCTCCCTGGAGCCCGAAGCCAGCGACGCTGACTTTGACCCGTACCCGCCCGACGAGATCCGCTGAAGCCAGCGCTGCACGATCAGGGAGAGCGCAGCTGAGCCGGGGAGATCCCCACCAGGGGAAGGGTCTCATCACCCCAGCCATCGGCAGGCAGCAGCTCAGGAGCATCCGGGCCCGGTGCAGCGGCGGCGCCGGCGGCGAAGGCGCCATTGGTCCAGGCCAGCAACAGGCCGCGCAGGACACCGCCACCCCCAGCCAGCTTGGAGCCCAGGTTGAAGTGGTCCCCGCCCTGAGCCAGCACCAGGCGATGGCCATGGCTACTGCGACCGGCCTCCTTTTGCATCGGCCGGATCGCCTCGGGACCGGGCGGCACCACCCAGTCGCGGGTGCCGCTCACCAGCAGAACCCGGGCGGTCATGTCCCTGCCCGACCCGGTATCGAACAGCAGCGACATCGGCGGGCTCACGGCCACGCCGGCTTTGACCCTCGGATCCACCAGGGCCGCCTGATCGGCCGTGCCGATGAAACTGCACTGCAGCACCCAGCTGATATTGCGCTCCGGATTCAACACTTCGTCGCAACGTTGGTGGAGCTGGGCGTCGCTGGGCACAGCCCCCGCCAGCTGCAGCACGGTGGTGGCTCCCCACGACTGACCGAGCACCACGACGAAGTCGGTGTTCAGCCCGGCGGGAAGGCCCTTGAGCCCCGCAGCGGCACCATCGATCACCGCTGACACATCCAGGGGCCGCAGCCGCAGTTCCTCCGCCCCGGGGGGCGGCACCTTGCCGGAGAGCATGGCCTGCTGCTGACCCTGATCACTGCCGGGGTGGTACGGCAGCAGCACGGTGTAACCGTGACTGGCCAGATGGCTGGCCCATCCCTCGAAGCTCTCCGGGGCGTCCCAGAGCCCATGGGAGATCACCACCAGACGGCCGCTTGCTCCTGTGCTGGGGCTGATCTGCACCACCTGCAGAGGCTTGGGCCGGTGGGGGGCCGGCAGGGCGATCAGCTTCCGCTCCACCGCAAGGGGACCAGGCTGACTGAGGGCGGAACTGACCCCGGCGGGCGGCTGAGCGGCCACCAGACGATCAGCGGGCTCAAGCTGCCTGGCCAGTCGCCGCACCGCCAACAACGCCCGACTCAGATCCACCGAGGCCGTTGTTCCCGGGAGGGCCTTCATCACGCTGAGCATGGTCAGGGGTCCCCGGGCCGCCGCCTTGTCCAGCAGCCGCGAGAGGTCGTTGCCGTCGAACTGGGCCGGAAGCCCGTCGATCCCGCCCAGAGCAGAAACCAGCAGCAGAGCCTGGTTGAGCATCTCCGAGCCTTCCGCCTCGTTCACCACCGCCGGCACCTGCAGCGGCAGCGGCGCATTGAAGAGGTCCACCAGCCGACGGCCGATTGCTCCATTGCTGGCCTGATCCAGCTCGGCCAGGTCACTGGTGCCGCTGAGCAGGCGGGCGGGATTGTCCAGCTCCTCCAGCTTCACGATGAAGCTGGTCTCGAGCAGGGGAAGGCGCAACTCCACCTGCTCGAGAGCCCGTGCCGGAGCGGGGAGCAACGGTGCCGTCCCCAGCAGGCCACAGAGGGAAAGCAACAGCGGAGCAGCAAGACCGGAACGGGGGGGGCGCACAGAAAAGCAGCCGAGTGTCTCCATGATCTCCCCTGCGGAGCGGTGGGAGGGACCCTCAGGCCCCAGCGGGAACAGGAGGATGCTGGGCAAGCACCTGTCTGAGGTAGCGGCCGGTGTGGCTGGTGGAGTGGTCAGCCACCTGCTCGGGAGTTCCCGTCACCACGATCTCGCCGCCCTTGTTGCCACCTTCGGGCCCCAGATCGATCACCCAGTCGGCGCAGCGGATCACATCGAGGTTGTGCTCGATCACCACAATCGAATTGCCCTTGTCCACCAGCCGCTGCATCACATCCATCAGCTTGTGCACGTCGTAGAAGCTGAGGCCGGTGGTGGGCTCGTCGATCAGGTACAGCGTCTTGCCGGTGGCGCGTTTCGACAGTTCCGTGGCCAGCTTCACCCGCTGGGCTTCACCGCCGGAGAGGGTGGGGGCCGGCTGGCCGAGCTTGATGTAGCCCAGACCCACATCCACCAGCGTGCGCAGCCGGTCCGCCGCCTGGGGGATGGCGGAGAACACCTCGGCCGCTTGCTCCACCGTCATCTGCAGGACATCGGCGATGGTGTGGCCCTTGTAGGCCACCTGCAGGGTTTCGCGGTTGTAGCGGGCCCCTTTGCAGACATCACACTGCACATAGACATCCGGCAGGAAGTTCATCTCGATCACGTTCACCCCCTGGCCACTGCAGGCCTCGCAGCGGCCACCCTTGACGTTGAAGCTGAACTGGCCCACCTGGTAGCCACGGGCCTTGGCCTCCACCGTGGCGGCGAACACTTGGCGGATCGGATCGAAGGCCCCGGTGTAGGTGGCTGGATTGGAGCGGGGTGTGCGGCCGATCGGGCTCTGGTCGATCACGATCACCTTGTCGACCGACTGGATGCCGCGCAGTTCCCCCAGACCGGAGGGGAACGGCACCCGCAGGCCGAGCTTGTGCTCCAGCGCTGGATGCAGCAGCTCGTTCACCAGGGTGCTCTTGCCGCTGCCGCTCACGCCGGTGACGGCCACGAGGCGACCGAGGGGGATGTCGACATCGAGGCCCAGCAGGTTGTTGCGGCGGCAGTTGACCAGGGTGAGCTTGCGGCTGCCGGAGGCACGTCGCTCGGGCGGGGTGGGAATCGCGCGGCGACCGCTGAGGTAGGCGCCGGTGAGCGACTCCTGTGCCTCCAGGAGGTTCTGCAGGGAGCCTTCAGCCACGATGTGGCCGCCGTGGACCCCCGCTCCCGGTCCGATGTCGACGAGATGGTCGGCGGCGCGGATCGTGTCCTCGTCGTGTTCCACCACGATCAGGGTGTTGCCCAGATCCCGCAGCTTGAAAAGGGTGTTGAGCAGACGGTCGTTGTCACGCTGGTGCAGGCCGATGCTGGGTTCATCGAGCACGTACAGCACCCCCGTGAGGCCTGCGCCGATCTGGGTGGCCAGGCGGATGCGCTGGGCTTCTCCCCCGGAGAGGGTCATGGCCGGCCGGTCGAGGCTGAGGTAATCGAGGCCCACATCCAGGAGGAAGCGCAGACGCATACGGATCTCCCGCAGCACCAGGTCGCCGATCTGGATCTGTCGCGGGGTGAGCAGGGGCTGGGCACCCTCGGCCACCCCCATCAGGGCCTCGATCCGCTCGAGGGTGTCTGCCACGCTCACGGCGGTGAGCTCATGGATGGCGTAGGGCCCCACCCGCACCGCCAGCGCCTCGGGCCGCAGGCGCAGCCCCTGACAGGTGCCGCAGGGGACCATCTCCAGGTATTGCTCCAGCTTCTGCCGCACCGATTCGCCACTGGCGTCGCGCAACTGACGCTCCAGGATCGGCAGGATCCCTTCGAAGGGTCGCTGATAGACCTGGCTCTTGCGGTACCGGCTGTCGGCCTGGATGGCAATCGGCTCCTCGCTGCCGTGGAGCACCACCTGGCGCTGCGCGTCGGTCAGCTGATTCCAGGGGGTCTTGATTTCGAAGCCGAAGGCCTCGCCCACGCTGTAGAGCAGTGAGAAGTAATAGCTGTTGTCCTTGTCGCTCCAGGGCGCGATCGCCGCGTACACCGGCAACGAGGGGTCGGGCACGACCCGCTCCAGGGTGAACTGGCGCAGGTGGCCGATGCCGTGGCAGTCGGGGCAGGCGCCATAGGGGCTGTTGAAGGAGAACAGCCGGGGAGAGAGCTCCTCCATCACGGCGCCATGCACCGGACAGGCGAAATTCTCGGAATAGAGGCGTTCACGATCGACGCCGTCGGGCAGCTCCTCGCCGGCCTTGGGCACCACCTCCACCAGGGCCAGGCCATCACCCCGTTTGAGGCAGGTGCGCAGGGAATCAGTGAGCCGCTCGCTGATCCCCTCCCGTGCCACCAGGCGATCGACCACCACTTCGATGTTGTGGGCGTGGTTCTTGTCGAGCTCGATGTTGTCGGAGAGCTCACGCACCTCCCCGTTGATGCGCACCCGGGCGAAGCCCTCGGCCACCAGACCGGAGAGCAGCTTGGTGTGGGTTCCCTTCTTGCCCCGCACCACTGGCGCCAGCAGCTGGTAGCGGGTGCCCTCCGGCAGGGTGGCGATTCGATCCACCATCTCGTCAATGCTCTCCGGCCGGATCGAGCGGTTGCACTGGGGGCAGTGGGGCTCACCGGCCCGGCCGAACAGCAGCCTCAGGTAGTCCTGGATCTCGGTGACCGTGCCGACCGTGGAGCGGGGGTTGTGGCTGGTGGACTTCTGATCGATCGAGATGGCCGGGGAGAGCCCCTCGATCGCATCGACGTCGGGCTTGTCCACCTGGCCGAGGAACTGGCGCGCATAGGCGGAGAGGCTCTCCACGTAGCGGCGCTGACCCTCAGCGAAGATCGTGTCGAAAGCCAGGGAGCTCTTGCCGCTGCCGCTCACACCGGTGAACACCACCAACCGGTTGCGCGGCAGGGTGAGATCGACATCGCGCAGGTTGTGCTGCCGCGCTCCGCGCACCCGGATCACATCCTCGAGGCTGCCGCCGCTGAGGAGTGTGCTGGGATCGTTCCCGGAGGCCGTGGCCAGCCCGGACAAGGCCTTCGGGCCGCCTCCATTCGTGGCGGCGGGGCTCTTCGATCCGGAGCCGGATCTTGCGCGGGGCATTCAGCAACCCTGACAGCCTGGAGTCTACGGGCTGCTCCTGCGGCTCAGGAGACCCCCTGCTGCAGCAGGCTGGCCACGTAGCTGCGGGTTTCACCCGAATCGCCTCCGGCGAGTTCGGCCAGCTCCCGCTCCCGCTCGCCGCTGCCCTGCAGAGCCGTCACCCCGGTGCGGGTGCGGCCGGCTTCCACCTGTTTGCTGACCCGGAAGTGGTGCTGTGCCATGGCGGCCACCAGGGGCTGGTGGGTGACGCAGAAGACCTGACGCTGCTCGGCAAGGCGGCGCAGCAGGGCGGCGATGGCGCCACTGACCCTGCCGCTGACGCCGCTGTCGATTTCATCGAAGAGCAGGGTGACCTGGGGATCAGCCGCGGCAAGGCAGGTCTTCAGCGCCAGCAGGAAGCGGCTCATCTCCCCGCCGGAGGCCACCTCCTGCAGGGGGGCCAGCGGCTGGCCGGGGTTGGCGGAGAACAGGAATCCGATCGCATCGGCGCCCTCATCACCGGCGGGGGCAGGCTTGATCGCGACCCCGAAACGCACCTGGGCCAGCCCCAGCGGACGCAGGGTGTCCATCAGTTGCCCCTCCAGTGTGGAGGCGGCGGCACGGCGGCGCTGGGTGAGCCCGGCGCAGGCCTGGTCCCGCTGCAGACGACAACTCTCCTCCTGCTGTTCGAGCTGCCGCAGGGAGGCCTCCACCCCACCGTCATCGAACTGGCGGCGAAGGTCGTCGCGCAGGGCGATCAGAGCCCCCAGCTCCTGACCATGGCGCCGCTCCAGGGCCTTGAGCTGGGCCATCCGCTCCTGCAGTCCCGCCAGGGTTTCAGGATCACTATCCAGGCCGGCGCCGTAGCGATCCAGGCCCGAGGCCAGCTCCTGCAGGAGCTGGGTCGCCTCGGCACAGCGCTCCAGCCAGGGCTGAAGCCCCGGATCGAATCCCAGCAGATGCTGCAACTCCTGCTCGATGGCGGCGAGGTGATCGAAAACCGACGGGGCCCCGTCCAGCCCCTCCACCAACCGCCCCGTCGTGCTCATCACCCCCTCCTGCAGTCGGACGGCGTGGGCCAGCCGGTCCTGCTCCCCCTGCAGCCGCTGCCGCTCGTGAGGATCGTCGAGATGAGCCGCCTCCAGATCCTCCAGCAGCTGAAGCCGCCGTTGCCGGTCGAACTGCTGCTGTTGTTGCTCGGCTCGGGCGGCGTCCAAAGCCCCGGCGGCTGCTTTCCAGGCACGCACGGCCAGGCGAGCCTCCTGCAGGGCCTCGGTGATCGGCTCCCCACCGAAACGATCCAGCCAGCGACGCTGCTGTCCAGGACGCGCCAGCTGCTGGGTCTGCCCCTGCACGGTGAGATCAAGCAGCAGGGGACGCAACTCCAGCAACTGGGAGCGGTTGACGATCACCCCGTTGATGCGGCTGCGGCTGGCGACACGCGCCTCCAGCTGCCGCCACTCGCGGCTGATGATCAGCTCGTTGTCTTCAGGCTCGAGGTCCTGCTGGATCAACCAGGCCAGCGCCGGCTCCGAGAGGGAGAAGCTGGCCTCGATGCGCGCCCGGTCGCAGCCCTGGCGCAACAGCCGCAGGCCCTCGCCCCCCTGGGCACCACCGAGCAGGGCATCAAGAGCATCGAGCAGCAGGGATTTTCCTGCACCGGTCTCACCGGTCAGAACGGTGAATCCCGGCCTGAAACTGAGTTCCAGAGCATCGATCAGGGCGATGTTCTCCAGGCGCAGACCCGTGAGCACGCCGGCCTCCGGTGATTGCCCAGACCGTAGCGGCGGTCTCTTTCGTTTAGAAGAGAAACAGTCGAACGCCCCCTGATGGTCCGCTCGGATCAGGCCACGATCAACGGGGATGTGATTGCGGAGGAACCGATCAGCCAGCCGATGAGCGGTGCGGAAACGTTCCCTGAACAGACTGGCAGCGCCGAGGAGCTGAGCGACTTCATCGAAGCCGCCGGTCTGCTGAGCTACGACCCGCAGACCATCGCGCGGATCTACGCCGGACACCCTCGGCGGCTGCTGCGCCGCGTCTGGCAGACCCTGGTGCCCATCAGTCTGTTTCTGATCGGGGTGGGCTTCGACAAGGTTCTTGGTCTGCTCAGCAACGAGGAGAGGGCGCGGCAGCGGGCACAGGAATGCGCCGAGCTGCTGGCGGCCCTGGGCCCCGCCTTCATCAAAGCCGGCCAGGCCCTCTCCACCCGGCCCGACATCATTCCGCCACTGCTGCTGGAGGAACTCGCCCAGCTGCAGGATCAACTTCCCGGCTTCGACAGCACCCTGGCGATGGCCTGCATCGAGGAGGACCTGGGGGCACCGGTGACCAGCCTGTTCCTGCAGCTGGATCGGGAGCCGATCTCAGCGGCGTCCCTGGGCCAGGTGCACCGGGGGGTACTGCTCAGCGGTGAGGCGGTGGCAGTCAAGGTGCAGCGCCCGGGATTGCGTGAGCAGATCACCCTCGATCTCTACATCGTGCGCCTGATCGCCGCCTGGGTGAACAGGAACGTACGCCTGATCCGCAGCGATCTGGTGGCGCTGATCGATGAGCTCGGCAAACGGGTCTTCGAGGAGATGGACTACCTCAACGAAGCCAGCAACGCCGAACACTTCGCTCGCCTGCACCAGCAGAATCCCCGCATCGCCGTTCCGCGCATCTACCGGGAGGTCACCAGCCGCCGGGTGCTGACCATGGAATGGATCGAAGGGGTGAAGCTCACCAACCTGGAGGCGGTGCGCGCCCTGGGCATCAGCCCCGACGACATGGTGCAGGTGGGGGTGAACTGCAGCCTGCAGCAATTGCTGGAGCATGGCTTCTTCCATGCGGATCCCCATCCGGGCAACCTGCTGGCCCTGCCTGATGGACGGTTGGCCTATCTCGACTTCGGCATGATGAGCGAAGTGACCCGGGAGGCGAGAACAGGTCTGATCAAGGCGGTCGTGCATCTGGTCAACCGCAACTTCAGCTCCCTTTCGCGCGATTTCGTCAGCCTGGGATTTCTCGGGGAAGAGGTGAATCTCGAGCCGATCGTTCCGGCCTTCGAGAGCGTGTTCGGTCAGGCTCTGGAGATGGGCGTCAGCCGCATGGACTTCAAAGCCGTCACCGACGACCTCTCCGGGGTGATGTACAGGTTTCCGTTCCAGGTACCGCCCTACTACGCCCTGATCATCCGGTCCCTGGTGACACTCGAGGGCATTGCCCTGAGCGTGGATCCCGACTTCAAGATCCTGGGAGCCGCCTACCCCTACTTTGCCCGCCGGCTGATGGAAGATCCGGATCCGGCCCTGCGCAGCAGCCTGCGCGAGATGCTCTTCGATGGCGAGGACTTCCGCTGGCAACGGTTGGAAAATCTGATCAGCAGCGCCTCCATGCAGGACCAGCTCGATCTCGAGGGCCTGCTCGATCAGGTGATCGACTTTCTCTTCTCCCCCAAGGGGGGCTTGCTGCGCCAGCAACTCGTCGATGCGCTGGTGGACCGGGTGGATGCGATCGGCTGGCAGGCCTTCCGGCGTCTGGGCAGCCGATTGCCCCGGCGCCTGCAACCACCGGGTCTGCGCAGCCCTGGCCTCGAGGGCGGAGAGGAAGCCCTGCTGAGCCTGGAGCCCGTGCAGCAACTGCTGACCATTCTGCGGGAGCTGCCCGGCTTCGAGCCGCAGTTGCTGCTGAGGCGCCTGCCCCGGCTGCTGAGGGAACCCGACCTGCGCCAGATGGGGGTTCAACTGGCCAGGGGACTGGCTGAGCGCAGCGTGGTGCACCTGTTGCGCGATGTGCTGGTGTCCCCGGAGATACGCCAGACCACCGTTCTCAGTGCCTCCGGAAGCTTCTAGAGTCGATTCATCACCAGGTGCAGCCCTTGGCCCGTCAGCCCAAACTCTTGGCCGTTCTGATTGGGCTCTCACTGAGTGCGGGAACGCCAGCTCTGCAGGCAGCCGAGCAGTTGGTGTTCGTGAGTGGAGCCTTCCGGCGCTCGATTGCTGTGGCGGATCTTGAGCACCTCGCC
This sequence comes from Synechococcus sp. CS-205, assembly GCF_025128255.1. Lineage (NCBI taxonomy): Bacteria > Bacillati > Cyanobacteriota > Cyanophyceae > Synechococcales > Synechococcaceae > Synechococcus > Synechococcus sp. CS-205. Next base: position 43,673 of record NZ_JAHLZB010000032.1, on the reverse strand, counting down.
CAGACGGGCCAGGCTCGCGGGCTGCTGGGGGATGTGCTGCGCTTCAGCGGGCAACAGCCTGAATTCGCGGCCAAGATGCTGAATCAGCAGCTCACCCTGCCCCTGGTGCTCACCAGCCGGCTGCTGTCCACACGGATCGGAGAAGCACTGCTCCAGCGACTGGCGCGGATCGTCTCCCCTCTGCGGGCACCCCAGCAAGGGGTCCAGGCCCTCCGCGGCGCTGTCATCACCGGCCTGGCCAACGGGAACGGCAGCCTCACCGCCACTGGGTTCCTGCAGGCTTACCCGGTGGAGGAACTGGCTGTGGACATTCCGGCCCTGATGGGGTTAATCAGCAAAGCAAGTTCGATCAGCGATCTGGTCCGCTTCTTCTCCGAGTCTCCCCTCGACGGCCTGCGCGGCGACGGGGCCGTGGAACCGCCCAGCACTGATCAACCCAGCACCGTGACCCCAACGCCGCCCACACCGGAGCCTGAGTCGTCCTCCCAGGCTCCGGTGCCAGGCCTCTGAGGCCACTGCAGCGAAGCACCCGCTCAAGCCAGACGCGTAGATTCAGGCCAGCCTGCCCCCTGCCGACGTGCCCCTGCTTTCAGCTCTTCGGCGTCTGGGCCAGCAGCCAACAATGCAGGACTGGCCGGGGCTGATCGAAGCCTACCGACGCTGGCTGCCTGTGAGCGAAGCCACGCCTGTCATCACCCTGCGGGAAGGGGCCACCCCGCTGATCCCGGCCCCCGCAGTGGCCGCCCGGGTGGGTCGTGGCGTCAGAGTCTTCCTCAAGTACGACGGCCTCAACCCCACCGGCAGCTTCAAGGACCGGGGGATGACGATGGCGGTGAGCAAGGCGCGGGAAGCCGGCGCCGAGGCCGTGATCTGCGCCAGCACCGGCAACACCAGTGCGGCGGCCGCCGCCTACGCCCGCCGCGGAGGGATGCGCGCCTTCGTTCTGATTCCCGACGGCTACGTGGCCCAGGGAAAGCTGGCCCAGGCCCTGGTCTATGGAGCCGAGGTGCTGGCGGTGAAGGGAAACTTCGACCGGGCCCTGGCCATCGTGCGCGAGGTGGCCGACGCCTACCCCGTCACCCTGGTGAATTCCCTCAATCCCTACCGCCTGCAGGGGCAGAAAACCGCCGCTTTCGAGGTGATCGATGCCCTCGGAGACGCCCCCGACTGGCTCTGCATCCCGATGGGCAACGCCGGCAACATCAGCGCCTACTGGATGGGTTTCCAGGAGTATCGCCAGGCGGGCCACAGCCGGCGTCTTCCTCGAATGATGGGCTTCCAGGCCAGTGGCTCGGCGCCGCTGGTGCTGGGCCACACAGTGGAGCAGCCCGACACGATCGCCACCGCAATCCGGATCGGCAATCCGGCCAATCGAGAGAAGGCCCTTACCGTGCGCGAGCAAAGCGGCGGGGCCTTCCACGCCGTCACCGACCAGGACATTCTCGAGGCCTACCAGTTGCTCGGCCGTGAGGAGGGGGTGTTCTGCGAACCGGCCAGCGCCGCCTCGGTGGCTGGCTTGCTGCAGCAGGCGAATCACGTGCCGGAAGGAGCCACCGTGGTGTGTGTGCTCACAGGGAACGGTCTGAAGGATCCGAACACCGCCATCGACAACTGCGATGGTGCCTTCCATGCCGGTCTGGCCGCTGATGTGGATGTGGTGGCCAAGGTGATGGGCTTCTGAGCCCATAGGGATTGTTCCGGGACCGTTGCGGATCGCAACGGAGATGGAGTGTCAATAGCCAAAGCGTCCACGGGAAAACCGGGCCACGGAGGTGGAGAACCTGGGACATCACGTGTGCGCTCCAGCGCCAGAGTTTTCCCCAGGCCAGGGAAAGAGTGGAAAACAGGATCTGCAGCACGTTTTCGGCTGCACTTTCCTCAGCGCTGATCAATGAAAACTCTTTCCAGAAGAGGGCTCTCACACTTTTCCGCGCTTTCCCCAGGCCCTACGGCTACGGATTGGATTTCTCTTCTTCTGATTCAATCCGAATCCAGTAACAGGATGGGGGAAAGGGCGGAGAGACATCAGTTGTCGGTGCCTGGTCCTCGTTGCGCTTCCGTCAGCGGTGTGGAAGCGTGGTGGGGCCCTTGGCGGGCTTTTGTTTCAGGAGTGGTGTTCCCATGAAGCTGGTCTGCTCTCAGGCGGAACTGAGCGCCAGCCTTCAGCTGGTCAGCCGTGCCGTGGCCTCACGCCCCACCCATCCGGTGCTGGCCAACGTTCTGCTCACCGCCGATGCCGGCACGGGCCGCCTCAGCCTCACCGGCTTCGACCTCAGCCTCGGCATCCAGACCAGCCTTCCCGCCTCCGTGGAGACCAGCGGCACGATCACCCTGCCTTCGCGCCTGTTCGGGGAGATCGTGGCGCGACTCTCCAGTGAAAGCCCGATCAGCCTCAGCTGCGAGGAAGGCCAGGAGCAGGTGGAGCTCACCAGTCGCTCCGGCAGCTACCAGATGCGTGGCCTCTCCGCCGAAGACTTTCCGGATCTGCCGCTGGTCCAGACCGGAACTCCCCTCCGCCTGCAACCCCAAGCCCTGGTGAAGGGTTTGCGGGCCACCCTGTTCGCCAGCAGCGGAGATGAGGCCAAGCAGCTGCTTACCGGCGTGCACCTCGGCCTGGCGGATCAGGGTCTGGAGTGCGCCGCCACCGACGGACACCGTCTCTCGGTGCTCCGCCTCGATGAGGCCGTCTCCGGCGTGGAGGACCCCAGCGGCTCCTTTGCAGTCACCGTGCCGGCCCGCTCCCTGCGCGAACTGGAGCGGCTGCTCTCCTCCTCCAGTTCCGACGACCCGGTGAGCCTCTACTGCGACCGTGGTCAGGTGGTGTTCCTCTGGGCCGACCAGGTGCTCACCAGCCGCAGCCTGGATGGCACCTACCCCAACTACCGCCAGCTGATCCCCGAGGGATTCACCAGAACCATCGAGCTCGATCGCCGCGGGTTCATCCAGTCGCTGGAGCGGGTGGCGGTGCTGGCCGATCAACACAACAACGTCGTCAAGCTCAGCAGTGACCCCGGCAACGGCCAGCTGCACATCAGTGCCGATGCCCAGGATGTGGGCAGCGGCTCCGAGGACCTGCCGGCGGTGATCAGCGGCGAACCGATCGAGATCGCCTTCAACGTGCGCTACATGCTCGATGGGCTGAAGGTGATGACGCCCGATCGGGTGGAGCTGCGCTGCAATGCCCCCACCACTCCGGCGGTTCTCACCTCGCCTCAGGATCCGACCTTCACCTACCTGGTGATGCCGGTTCAGATCCGCAGCTGAGGCCGTGACCCTTCCCGAGCAACTGCTGCTCAGTGATCTTCTCCGGCGGCGGGTGCGCTGTGATCAGGGCCTAGACCATGGCCCTGGGCTGCAGGGGTGGATGCACCCCCCCGTGCACCGCCTGCTGGGCTGGTCCAGCAAGCCTTCGGCCTTCGGGTCCCGCCGGTTGGTCTGGCGGTTGAATCAGCTGCGCGGTTTCAGTGAGCAGGAAGCCCTGGTGCTGGGCGAACCGGCTGAAACCGACCCCGCCACCCTCGAGCGTCTGCCCACCCTGTTCGACGCCGCCCTGCTGGGGTCCGACAACGGTGTGCTCGGTGTGATCGCCGACGCCAACGTGGACTTGCGCAGCGGTCGGATCCTCGACTATCTCGTCTCCCGCAGCGATCCCCGCCTGCCGGGCAGCAGCCGTTGGCTGCTTTCGCCCGAGCGCATCGTTGATCAGCAGCCGGGGCAGGTGATGACCGGCCTGCAGGGGCTCGATGATCTGCCTCTGGCCCGAGCCAGCGTGCGCCAGGAATTCCTGCGGCGCTCCCGCCGCTGGCGGGAGCAGTTTGAAGAGGTGGGGGGCCGCTTTGAGGAGCGCCTGGAGGGCTGGCTGGAGGAGCCACCCTGGCCGGGACCCCAGCCGGAGGAGCGCATGGAGCGCCGCGCCGGATCCGACCTGAGCGAGCCGGACGAGGAGTCGGACGATCCGGACGGCTGGGGAGAGCCCTTGCGCGACGATCAATCCCCGGCCGCCCGTCGTTCAGGCCCCGGCCGCCCCAGGCCCCTGGAGCCCGAGCCGCTCGACCCCGAGGATCCCTGGATCTGAGCTGAGGATCTCCGGGAAGACGGCTAATCCCGTCCCGACAGCCGCCGAGCCGCCGATGCCAGCTTCCGCCGCAGTCGTTGGCGCAACCCCAGGGCCGCGGCGGGAGCGTCGCTGGGATAACTGGCGGCCAGTTTCTGGTAGTAGTCCTGCGGAAGGCAGTTCTGGATCACCAGATGCACGAAAGGGTCGTAGCGGATCTCGGCACGGCTCACCCGCTCCAGCACGCTGTGCACCTGGGTCCACCCTCAGAGAAACTGAGACACTGTCGCATCGGCTCGCCGTGGTGAAATCCCCGCCGGACCCTTCATCGTTTTCACTGCCCGGGGCCCTGCGCCAGGAGGGCCTGACCCAGGCCGACTACGAGGAGATCCGTCGCCGGCTCGGCCGTGATCCCAACCGGGCCGAACTGGGCATGTTCGGGGTGATGTGGTCGGAGCACTGCTGCTACCGCAACTCCAGGCCGCTGCTGCAGGGCTTCCCCACCAGCGGCCCCCGCATCCTGGTGGGCCCGGGCGAAAACGCCGGAGTGGTGGATCTGGGCGAGGGGCAGCGACTGGCCTTCAAGATCGAAAGCCACAATCACCCTTCGGCGGTGGAGCCGTTCCAGGGGGCGGCCACCGGGGTGGGCGGCATCCTGCGCGACATCTTCACCATGGGAGCCCGGCCGATCGCCCTGCTCAACGCCCTCCGCTTCGGGCCGCTCGAGGACGAGCGCAACGTGGGCCTGATGGAAGGTGTTGTGGCGGGCATTGCCCACTACGGGAACTGTGTGGGGGTGCCCACCGTGGGTGGGGAGGTGGCCTTCGACCCCAGCTATTCGGGCAACCCCCTGGTCAATGCCATGGCCCTGGGGCTGATGGAGACCGAGGAGATCGTCTGCTCCGGGGCTGTGGGGGTAGGCAATCCCGTGATGTACGTGGGCAGCACCACCGGCCGCGACGGGATGGGCGGCGCCAGCTTCGCCTCAGCGGAGCTGAGCGCTGCCTCACTGGATGACCGCCCGGCGGTGCAGGTGGGGGATCCCTTCCTGGAGAAGGGGCTGATTGAGGCCTGCCTCGAGGCCTTCCAGAGTGGAGACGTGCTCGCGGCCCAGGACATGGGGGCCGCGGGCCTCACCTGCAGCTGCTCTGAGATGGCCGCCAAGGGGGGGCTGGGCATCGAGCTTGACCTTGATCGGGTTCCTGCCCGCGAGAGCGGCATGTCGGCCTATGAGTTCCTGCTCAGCGAGTCGCAGGAGCGGATGTTGTTTGTGGTCAGGCCCGGCAGCGAGGAGGCCCTGATGGCCAGCTTCCGCCGCTGGGGCCTGCAGGCCGCGGTGGTGGGTCGTGTGCTGGCCGACAACGTTGTGCGGGTGCTGAGGGAGGGCGTGGTCGCGGCCGAAGTTCCCGCCAGTGCCCTGGCCGATGACACCCCGATCAACCGGCACGAGCTGCTCAGCGAGCCACCCGCCGCCATCCAGGCGCACTGGCGCTGGAGCGAGACCGACCTCCCCGTCGCTGCCGCAGAGGGGATCACGCCCGCGAGCGGTCCCCTGGCCGGCCAGCCCCTCAGCTGGAGTGACGTGCTGCTCCGCCTGCTTGATGACCCCACCATCGCCAGCAAGCGCTGGGTCTACCGCCAGTACGACCATCAGGTGCAGGCCAACACCGTGGTCCCTCCCGGCGGTGCCGATGCGGCGGTCGTGCGCCTGCGGCCCCAGCAGGGTGAGGGCACCCTGGCCGCGGCCAGCCGTGGCGTGGCCGCCTCCGTCGACTGCCCCAACCGCTGGGTGGCCCTCGATCCGGAGCGGGGGGCCGCAGCGGCGGTGGCCGAAGCCGCCCGCAACCTCAGCTGCGTCGGGGCCGAACCCCTGGCGGTGACCGACAACCTCAACTTCCCCTCCCCGGACACCCCCACCGGCTACTGGCAACTGGCCATGGCCTGTCGCGGATTGTCGGAAGCCTGCCGAGTGCTCGACACCCCTGTCACCGGCGGCAACGTCTCGCTCTACAACGAAACCCGACGGCCCGACGGCAGCCTGCAGCCGATCCATCCCACCCCCGTTGTGGGCATGGTGGGGCTCGTCCACGACCTCGATCAGGTCACCGGCCTGGGCTGGCAGGCTCCGGGTGATCGCCTCTGGCTGCTGGGGATGCCGCTGGCCGGGAGCGCCGAAGATGGGCGGCTTGGTCTGGCCGCCTCCAGCTACCTGGAGAGCGTCCATGGTCTGGCAACGGGCCGGCCTCCCCTGACGGACCTGAGCCTGGAGCGGGCGGTGCAAGCCCTGCTTCGCCAGGGGATCGCTGCGGGCCTGGTGGCCTCAGCCCACGATCTCAGCGACGGGGGACTGGCGGTGGCGGCTGCCGAGGCCTGCATCGCCTCCGGCCTGGGGGCCATCGTTGAGCTGCCCTCCGGCGCTGGTCGTCTGGATCGCCTGCTGTTCGCCGAAGGGGGTGCCCGGGTGCTGATCTCCCTCAAGCCAGAGCAGGAGCAGGCCTGGCAGGAACTGCTGGCTACGTTGCCACCGCTGGGGCCGGCACCGCTGGCCACGCCGATCGGTCGGGTCGCTGAGCCAGCCGCCCCCCTCAGCTTCGTTCAGAACGGCACCAGCCTGGTCTCCCTGGCGGTGGAGGAGCTGCGGACCAGCTATGAGGACGCGCTGCCGCGCCGCCTGGCCGCAACGGGCTGAGGCACAATGCGAAGGTAAAGGAAAGGTGAACGGGCCTGTGGCAAGCGCGCACCCCACGCCGGAACGGCCCGACCGGATGGAGGAGGCCTGCGGGGTCTTCGCCGTCTACGCCCCTGGTCAGCAGGTGGCCAACCTCACCTACTTCGGTCTGTACGCCTTGCAGCACAGGGGTCAGGAGTCTGCAGGCATCGCGGTGTTCAACGGCGCCAAGGTGAGGCTGCACAAGGACATGGGCCTCGTGAGCCAGGTCTTTGATCAGGACGTGCTCGAGCGCATGCCCGGCGATCTTGCCGTGGGCCACAACCGCTATTCCACCACCGGTAGCAGTCGGGTCTGCAACGCCCAGCCGGTGGTGCTGATGACCCGCCTCGGTCCTTTTGCCCTGGCCCACAACGGCAATCTCGTCAATGTGGAGGATCTGCGTCAGTCGGTGCAGGCCAGTGAGATCCAGTTCACCTCCACCACCGATTCCGAGCTGATTGCCTTCGCCCTCCAACACGCCGTCGATGGGGGGCTGGGCTGGGAGGAGGCGATTCGCGATGCCGCCGGCCGTTGTCGTGGGGCCTTCAGCCTGGCGATCGGCACTCCCGATGGTCTCTTCGCCCTGCGCGACGGCCACGGGGTCCGGCCGCTGGTGTTCGGCCACATCGGCGACAAGCACCAGGGCCAGTGGGTGGTGAGCAGTGAAACCTGCGGGCTCGACATCATCGGCGCCGCCTATGACGGCGATGTGGGTCCCGGCGAGCTGATCCGCTTCAGCGCCGGTGATCCGTTGCCGGCCCGCCAGCGCTGGTGCGAGGAGCCCACCAAGCTCTGTGTGTTCGAGATGATCTACTTCGCCCGACCCGACAGCCGTTTCTTCGGTGAATCGCTCTACAGCTACCGCCACCGCATCGGGGAGGTGCTGGCGCGGGAAACGGCCGTCGCGGCCGACATCGTGATCGGCGTTCCCGATTCCGGCATTCCCGCCGCCATCGGTTTTTCCAAGGCCAGTGGCATTCCCTTTGCCGATGGCCTGATCAAGAACCGCTATGTGGGCCGCACCTTCATTCAACCCACCCAGGCGATGCGGGAGGCGGGCATTCGCGTCAAGCTCAACCCTCTGCCGGATGTGCTGGCGGGCAAGCGGGTGGTGGTGATCGACGACTCGATCGTGCGTGGCACCACCAGCCGCAAGCTGGTGCTGGCCCTGCGCGAGGCCGGCGCCACGGAAGTGCACATGCGCATCAGCTCACCCCCGGTCACCCACCCCTGCTTCTACGGCATCGACACCGACAACCAGGACCAGCTGATCGCTGCCCGGCTCAATCTGGCCGAGATCAGCGACCATCTCGGCGTCGATTCCCTCGCCTACCTCAGCCAGGAGGGCATGCTCGAGGCCGCCCACGACCAGGCCTCCCATTTCTGCACGGCCTGCTTCGATGGCAACTACCCGATCGAGATGGATGACGCGGTGCGCTCCAGCAAGTTGATGCTCGAACCAACGGGTCTGGCGGCCCGGGTCTGAGCCTTGCCCCCTCAGCTGAGCAAGGGCACCAGCTCCACAACGGTTTCAGCCGTTGAACAGGGCCAGAGTGGATCCTTGGGGTCCTGCTCGCCGGTGCTCAGCTCCAGACTCTCGACTGCCAGGCGCAGGCTGCGGCCTGTGGAGAACCTCAGGGCCACGATCGAGGTTCCTCCCGCCTGAAGATCCACCAGTTCATCCTGCCGCTGACTGAAGCGCAGACCGATCTGACCCAGGTCGCCACGCTCGCAGCGGCGCAGGCTCTTCACCGCGAGCCGCCTGAGCTGGCCCAGGCGGCTGACCAGGAGCACATCGGCCCCTGGATCGACGCAGGCAGCGCCCACAACGCTTTCGCCAGGGAGCAGGCGCAACAACATCGGACCCTGGGCGGCCTTGCCCATCAGCGGCAGGCTGGAGTCGTTGACCGCCAGCCTGAGCAGTCGACCGGTGGTGCTGGCCACCACCAGGTCCTGCTCGTCCGCGCAGGGGACGACCCGGCTCAGCCGCACGCCCTCCTTGAGTTTGAGCACCGTGGCGGCCCGGCCGGAGAGTTCGCGGAAGGTGTCGATCGGCAGGCGTTTGAAGCGGCCATCGCTGCTGAGCAGGCCCAGGGTTCCACCGCTTTGCTCCGGCATGGGCAGCAACTGCACCACCGGATCGCCCACCAGGCTTTCGGGCAGGAACTTCTCCAGCGATCCGGGCTGCTGGGCAGCGAACTCCCAGCGCAGCAGGGCCACCCGTCCACTGGCGCTGAAGGCCAGCAACGCGGGCTTCTGGGCCACGGGCAGGATCAGGCGTGCCGGTGCTGGATGCTCCCCCAGGGGTGCCGCCTCATCCAGGTGCAGCCGCCCCAGCATCTGGGGTGCCACGATCCGCACCACGCCGTCGGCCTGGATCAGCAGCCGTCCATCTCCGGGCAGGGCGTCGAGGGCCTGCTGGCGCTGCAGTTCGGTGTTGGGGCGCACCGCTGCCGCCCGCTGGGCCACCAGCTCGTCGCCACCGGCCACCAGCCGGGTGCGGCGGGGGGTGGCAAAGCGCTTCTTGAGGGTCTTGAGTTCAGCCACCATGGCGTTGAGCAGGGCCTGGCGATCGTCGAGCAGGTGGCGGAGCCGTTCCCGCTCCTTCACCAGGTCCACCGACTCCTGGCGCAGTCCGTCCTGCTCCAGGCTGGTCAATCGGCGCAGGGGCATCGCCAGCACGGCATCGGCCTGGCGCTCGCTCAGATCGAAATGCACCTGCAGGCTGGCCTTGGCGCTGGCGGCATCACTGGCGGCCTGGATCCGCTCGATCACCTCTGCCAGGGCTTCGAGTGCCCGGATCAGTCCCTCCACCACCTCCAGCCGGTCCTCGGTACGGCGCAGGGCATGGCTGATGCGGCGGATCAGGGTGTGTTCCCGGTATTCCAGGAAGTGGCTCAGCATCCGGCGCAGGCTGAGCTGCTGGGGCTGGCCGTTGACCAGGGCCAGCAGGATGGCCCCGAAATTGCTCTGCAAGGAGGTACGCCGTTGCAGGTCGGCGAGCACCTTGTCGGCGTCGGCATCCCGGCGCAGCTCGATCACCACCCGCATCCCTTCCCGGTCGCTCTCGTCGCGGATGTCGGCGATGCCGCCGATCTTGCCGTCGTTCACCTGCTCGGCGAGCTTCTCGATCCAGCCCGCCTTGCTCAGCTGATAGGGCAACTCGGTGATCACCACGGCACTGCGCCGGTGCCGACCCTTGCCGGGTTGCACCTCCTCGATGTGGGCGATGCCGCGCATCGGAATGCTGCCGCGGCCCTGCAGGTAGGTGTCGCGCACGCCGCTGCCCACCAGCACCTCCCCCCCGGTGGGGAAGTCGGGTCCGGGCACGAGCTCCAGCAGCTTCTCGTCGCTCAGCTCAGGCTTGCGGATCAGGGCGATCAGGGCTTCCACCACCTCGCCGAGATTGTGGGGAGGGATGCTGGTGGCCATGCCCACGGCGATGCCTGAGCAGCCGTTCAGCAGCAGGAACGGCAACTGGGCGGGCAGCACGGTGGGCTCCTGCTGGGAGCCATCGAAGTTGGAGGCGAAATCGACCGTGTCGTTTCCGATCTCATCGAGCAGCGCCTGGTGGGCGATCGGCGCCAACCTGGTTTCTGTGTAGCGCATGGCGGCCGGTGGATCGTCATCGACCGAACCGAAGTTGCCGTGACCATCCAGCAGGGGATGGCGGCTGGCGAAGGTCTGGACCAGCCGCACCAGGGCGTCATAGACCGCCTGGTCGCCGTGGGGGTGGTACTTGCCCAGCACATCCCCCACCACCCGGGCGCACTTGCGATAGGGCCGGTCCGGGGTCAGGCCCAGTTCATGCATCGCGAACAGGATGCGCCGCTGCACCGGCTTGAGGCCATCGCGCACATCGGGCAGGGCGCGGCCCACGATCACGCTCATGGCGTACTCGAGGTACGACCGTTGCATCTCCTGATGCAGGGCGATCGGCTGGACGCGCTCCTCGGCCATCCGGTTCTGAGGTCTGAGGGCTGAAGGCGCTCAGCCTACAGATCCCGTCTGGGGTGGCCCAATCCCACGGCCGGCTTCACTCCTCTTCGGAGCCGTCATCCCTGGAGTCTTCACCCTCGCTGCTGCCGGTGGCATTGGCATTGGCACGGTCGGTGGCGGCTTTGATCGCCGGGTTCTCGAGCAGCAGGCGGGTGCTGTCGCGCAGCCGTGGTCCCCAGAGTTGTTCCTTCTGGTAGGCCTCGAGCACATAGTTGGGCTCGATTGCCAGAGCCTCACTGGCCATCTGCAGCGCTTCCTGCTGGTCGGCGGGCCTGGCATTCAGGGCCGCCGCCAGGGCCAGCATGGGTTCGGCGGCCTTGGGGTTGATCTCCAGGGCCCGACGCCAACGGCGGATGGCGTCGTCGTTACGCCCGAGCTCATAGAGCACCAGTCCCTGGTTGTTGATCGCCTCCCAGAAATCCCGGCGCAGCCCTGAGGCCCTCTCGAACGACCTCAGGGCTGCCTGGGGATCGTTCAGGAGCAGGCGAGCGTTGCCCAGATCGAAGTGAGCACCTGGATTCTTGCCGTCGATGCTCAGTCCGGTTTCCAGCAGACCCACCGCCTGGCCCGGCTGACCGTCCCGCAGGGCCAGGGAGCCTTCCGCGAACCAGATGCCGGGATTGCGGGGATCGAGTTCTTTGGCCCGCGCCAGGGACTTGCCGGCGGCCTTGATCTCGTTGCTGCGCAGCTGAGCTTCCGCCAGCAGCACCCAGCCGCGGGGGTCGTTCGGCAACAGCTGCACCGTCAGGGCGGCCAGCCGGGCCGCGTCATCAGCCTGTCCAAGCCGAAGCAGGCGAGTGGCCGCCTGGGCGATGCCCAGCCCCGCCGCCTCCAGTTCCTCACCCTTGGGGACGTACACATAGGGCACCAGGGCGCGCGCCGATGGGGCAGAGCCGATCACCAGGGCCATGGCCAGAGGAGCCGTCGCCAGACGTTTGAACCAGCGCGGAGCCATTCCAGCCTTCGATCTGGAGTGCAGCCTAAGTGCCAGCTTCAGGGGTTCGTCTCCGCCTGGGCTGAGCGCAGATTGCGTCGCCACATCCAGGGCTTGATCCGCCGCAGGGCGGAGCCTCGTAGCCGTTGGTCCCAGTCGGCATCGCTCCAGCCCAGGGCCTCCTCGGCGTGCAGGTTCAGCATCCAGTCCCTGGGCTGCAGGTCGGGATCGTCCGAGCTGGGAATCGTCTGCTGGTTCCAGGGGCAGACGTCCTGGCAGATGTCGCAACCGGCCACCCAGGGACCCATGGCGGCAGCCATCTCCGCGGGCAGCGTTTCGTCCCTGTTCTCGATGGTGTGATAAGCCAGACAGCGGCGGGCATCGACCACAAAGGGCTCGCTGATGGCGCCGGTGGGGCAGGCGTCGAGGCAGCGGCTGCAGCGGCCGCAGAGTGGTTCCGCCGGTGCATCGCCGGGGAGATCGGCCGTGGTGAGCAGGTGACCGATCAACATCCATGAACCCCGCCTGGGGTGGATCAGATTGCCGTTTTTTCCGATCCAGCCGAGACCGGCCTGCTCGGCCCAGGCCTTGTCCAGCAGGGGAGCGCTGTCGACGCAGGCCCGCCAGCCCACGCCGGGGCAGCGGGCTTCGAGCCAGCGCCCCAGCCGGCGCAGGCGCCCATCGATCACCCGGTGGTAGTCCCTGCCCCAGCCATAGCGGGCGACCGCCAGGCTCCCTGGGGCCCGTCCTGTGGCGACGTGATAGTTCAGGCCCACTGCCAGCAGGCTGCGTACCCCTGGCAACAGGGTGGTGACATCGCGGCGGCGGGGGTCGGCCATCCAGGCCATGCCGGCCTGATGACCGGCCTCCAGCCAGCGCTCCAGCGCCGCATTCCGCAGGGGCAGCCGCCCATCCCCGGGCAGAGCGGCCAGGCCCACCGGCTCGAATCCCAGGTCCCTGGCCTGATCCTTGAGCGCCGCGGCCAGCTCCTGAAGCAGGACGCCCGAGCCAGCCATGGCGGCCGGTCGATGGGGATGGCCTGATCTCACCCGTACAGTTGCCCCTGATCGCCATCCTGCTTTGACCACTGCCCCTTCCGGCCGTCTTGGCTATCTCCTGCGTTGGCTCGGCCTCACCCTCGTCGTGCTGCTGGGGCTGCAGCTGGCCGCCGTTGTCTCCGCCTGGAGCTGGGAGGAGGAAGCCTTTCGTCAGATGGTGATCGAGCGTTTGATCACCCAGTCGCCGATGGCACTGGTGGGCCTGCTGCTGGCCCTGTTCGGCTCCCGTCTCGATCAGAGCGATGCCCGCACCCCCCTGCGCTGGCTGGTTGCCGTCCTGGCTGCACTGCTGGCGATTGCCCTGGCGGTGTCGGTGCCTGTGGCGATCAGCGGCGACGGCGTGCTCACCGCCAAGACCGAGCAGACCCTGACGGCCCAGCGCAGCCAGCTGGAGATGGCCAGGCAGCAGAGCCAGAATCCCCAGGTGCTCGAGCAACTGGTGCGTCAGGCCGAGCAGTCGGGCCAGGTGCCGCCCCAGGCCACCGATGAGCAGAAGCAGGAGGCCGCCCGCGGTTTCATCGACCGCCAGCTTCAGCAGATGGAGCAGCAGGTCCAGGAGGCGGAGAGGACCCAGGCCATGGCGGTGAATCAGCGTCGCTATGCCGGCACCGGCTCGGCCGTGGTCCTGGCGGTGGCCTTCACCCTTCTGGCTCTGGCCGCCCTGATCTGAACCAGCACGGCGAGGAACCAGCCTGAAACTTCTGCCCGCCCTGTCGGCTGGCTAGGTTGCAGGCAGCATTCCGAACAACGGACAACCGGAACCATCCTTGGTGCAGTCAAGCCCCAGACCTGATCAACCGTTGGGGACCCGGCTGCAGCAGGACCTCAAGAACGATCTGATCGCCGGTCTGCTGGTGGTCATTCCCCTGGCCACCACCATCTGGCTGGCGACGACGGTGAGCCGCTTTGTGCTCGCCTTCCTCACCTCGATCCCCAAGCAATTCAATCCCTTCAACACCCTGAATCCACTCCTGCAGGAGTTGATCAACCTGGGGGTGGGGCTGCTGGTGCCTCTGCTGGGAATCCTGTTGATCGGCCTGATGGCCCGCAACATCGTCGGGCGCTGGTTGCTCGATTTCGGGGAAGGAACACTCCAGCGCATCCCCCTGGCCGGCTCGGTCTACAAGACCCTCAAGCAGTTGCTGGAGACGGTGTTCCGCGACAACTCCACCCGGTTCCGGCGAGTCGTGCTGGTGGAATATCCCCGTAAGGGTCTCTTTGCCCTCGGCTTCGTCACGGGGGTTCTGGGCAATGCCCTGCAGGGGGGATTTGATCAGCCGATGCTGAGCGTGTTCATTCCCACGGCCCCCAACCCCACCACCGGCTGGTATGCCGTCGTGCCGGAAACGGCGGTCCGCGATCTGGACCTCTCGGTGGAGGATGCCTTTCGAACGATCATCTCCGCGGGAATCGTCAGCCCTGATGATGAGCGTGAAACCCCGGCCAGCCGAAGCTTCTCCAGCCTTCTCGCCCAGTTGCGCGCCCCGGTTTTCTCCTCCGTTCCACCCAACAAGGCCTGAACAAGCCGGCCTGACCCCCTCGCCCCACCCGATGTCGAGTCGATCCATTTCCAGAGAACTGGCCCTGCTGATGCTGGGCCAGGTCAATGACCGCGTCCCGCCGGCCGATCTGCCTTTCGACAGCCTGTTGCAGCAGGCTCTGGCCAGCCTGGCCCAGCACGTGCGTGAGGCGCTCGACAACTCCGAGCTCGACCTCCAGCAGGCCCAACAGCAGCTGCTTGACAGCGAACTGGTCGATGGGGCCGATCATCTGCCCCAGGTGCGTGATCACCTGCAGCGGGGTCTGGCCCATGCCGAGCAGGCGCTCAATCGGCTCTCCGCCAGCCTGGAGCTGCCGCGGTTGCTGATGCTCGCCGACCAGAGAGAGATCCGTGAGGGTGCGCTGGCCCGCACCCGCGCCGTGCTTCAGGAGCGCGATGCCCTGGATGCACGGCTCGATGCCGTGATGGAAGGGTGGCGTCTGGGCCGGTTGCCCCGCATCGACCGCGACATCCTGCGACTGGCGGCCGTGGATCTGCATACCTTCGCAACGCCGGCCCCGGTGGCCTGCAACGAGGCGGTCGAGCTGGCCAACCGCTACAGCGATGATCAGGGTCGCCGGATGATCAACGGGATCCTGCGCCGCCTCACCACGTCCATTTCCTGAGCAAGCATGGTGTTCGACTGGTTCCGGCGCCGCACCACCCCCACCGAGCCGCCGGTCGAGCCTGCTGAGGCCACGGAGGCTTCTGACGCTGACGCTACCCCCGTCAATGAACCGGCGCCTGAACCGGCTTCTGAACCGGCGCCGCCAGCTCAGCCCGCCACGGCCGCGGTTGATCAGGACGCCCTGGACTGGGCGCGCCAGGCCTATGCCCGTCTCAAGGCCGAGCAGGAGCGCAGCCAGCCGACCGTCGAGGCGCAGGAGCCTGAGGCAACCCCTCAACCAGTGGTTGCCCCAGCGCCTGAACCGGAAGCGGTTCCTGCTGCCGAGGCCCCGACCCCACCATCAGCCACGGCCCCTGAGCCATCCCTGCTGGAGCTGGCCGCGGCCAGCCGGGCCGAGCGGCAGCGCACCGTGCTCTCCCCGAGCCCCGACCTGCAGGCCCCGGCCAGCCCGAGCGTTCCTTCAACCGAAACGCAGGAGCCGGCGAGTGAGCAGGCCAGCCCTCAACTCGGTTCCTTCGATGCCGAGTTCACCTGGTCCGCCGAGGTGCTCGCGGCCCAGGGCCTGCGGGCCGATCAGGTGTCGCTTGAAGAGATCGACTGGCTCAGCCGTCTGCGCCGCGGCCTGGAGAAGACCCGTCGTGGTCTGGTCACCCAGCTGCTCGACACCCTCGGCGACGATCCCCTCACCCCTGAGGTGCTCGACGACCTGGAATCAAGCCTGCTTCGCGCCGATGTGGGCGTGACGGCGACCGACCACGTGCTCGAGGCGCTGCGTAAGCGCCTGAACGAAGAAGTCGTGGAGCCGGCCGAAGGTCTGCGCTTTCTCAAGGAGCAGCTCCGCGGTCTGCTCGAGGCACCGATCGAGGCCAGTGGCGAACCCCTGCTGGCCCCCCGGCGTGACCGTCTGAACGTCTGGTTGCTGGTGGGGGTGAACGGGGTGGGCAAGACCACCACCCTGGGCAAGCTGGCCAACCTGGCGGTGCGCAGCGGCTACAGCTGCCTGATCGCCGCCGCTGACACCTTCCGCGCCGCCGCTGTGCAGCAGGTCACCGTCTGGGGCGAGCGCAGCGGTGTGCCCGTGATTGCCAACCCCAGCGCCAATGCCGATCCGGCTGCTGTGGTTTACGACGCCATCGGCGCGGCCCGCTCCAAGGGCACCGAACTGGTGCTGGTCGACACGGCCGGTCGTCTGCAGACCAAGAACAACCTGATGGAGGAGCTCAGCAAGGTGCGGCGCATCGTCGACAAGCTCGCTCCTGAAGCGGTGGTGGAATCACTGTTGGTGCTTGATGCCAGCCAGGGGCAGAACGGCCTGCGGCAGGCGATGGCCTTCGCCAGCTCCGCCGGACTCACCGGCGTGGTGATCACCAAGCTCGATGGCAGTGCCCGGGGGGGCGTCGCCCTGGCGGTGGCCTCCGAAGCCGGGTTGCCGATCCGGTTCGTGGGCGCGGGCGAGGGTATCCGCGACCTGAGGCCCTTCAACAGCTTCGAGTTCGTCGAAGCGCTGCTTTCCGGCTGAAGCGCCCCACCGCTGGAATGCTGCTACCGTTCGGCCCCTGCGGCCGCCTGTTTCGAGCCGCACGCCAGCCCGCGTGCCCCAGCCACCGCCCCGGCCCCATCAGGCCCTCACGGCGTCGGCTTCGCTGCGGCAACTGCTCGACAGCCTCAGTCGCGAGCAACGGCGCAACCAGGAGCTGCTCGCCTCCCTCGGCTTTGCGTTGCGCAGCTTCACCAACCTGAACCGCTTCCTGGAGCTGGTTCCCCTGGTCTCCTCCCGGCTGGTGGCAGCGGAGGGAAGTCTGCTGGTGGTTTTCCACCCCGATGGGCGCCTCTGGCGGGAGCACACCCAGGCCAGTCCTGCGGCCCGCAGCGCTGAGCTGCTGCGCCAGCTGGGGGAGCTGGATCTGCCCGCCGGTCTGGCTGAAGAGGAGGAAGTCTCCCAGCTCGATCTGCAGGTGCGCCGGCTGCTGGGGGAGGTGCAGCTGTTCGGCACCTCCGTGGTGGCCCGGAACCGGGCGCGCGGTCGCCTCTACGTCTTCGGCAGCGCCGAGGGGCTGACTTGGAGCGATGTCCACCGGCGCCATGTGCAGCTGGTGGCCGACCTCACCGGGGTGGCGATTGAAACCGAGCTGCTGCAGGAGGACCGCCGCCGCCATGAGCGCCTCGATCGCCAGCTCAGCACCGGTGCCGAGATCCAGGCCCAGCTCCTTCCCGACCGCTGTCCGGTGATCGATGGGGTGGAGCTGGCCGCCCGCTGCCGGCCGGCCTTCGAAGTGGGGGGCGACTACTACGACTTCATCCCGACCCGGCCCCGGCTCAGCGGCCGCCGCCGCGAAACCTCCCGCTGGGCCTTGGTGATGGGCGATGTGATGGGCAAGGGGGTGCCCGCCAGCCTGTTGATGACCCTGCTGCGGGGCATGCTGCGGGCCGAGGTGCTCAGTGGTCATGCCCCCGACCGGATCCTGCACGACCTGAACGAACTGGCCCAGGAGGATCTGGCCCATTCGCACCGCTTCGTCACCCTCTTCTATTCCGACTTCGATCCCCGCAGTCGCGTGCTCCGCTACGCCAACGCTGCCCACAACCCACCCTTGATCTGGCGGCACCACCGCCATGGTGTCGAGCGGCTCGATGCTCCTGGACTGCTGATCGGTCTGCAGCCGGAAGCCCATTACGGCTGCGAACGGGTGGTGCTGGAGCCTGGTGACGTGGTGCTCTACTACACCGATGGGGTCAGTGAGGCCCTCGGCTTCACCGGGGAGCGCTTCGATGAGGAGCGCCTGCAGCGGCATCTGGCCGAGGCCTGCCGGGCGGGAAAGAGCGCCCAGGGCGTCCTGGATGCGCTGTTCGAGCGGCTGGACAGGTTCGTGGGCTCCGGCCGCCAGCCGGACGACGATGCCTCGATGGTGGTGCTGAAGGTGCGTGAGGAGGTAATGCTTCCCTCCCTGCCGGGCTGAGGGCGACCCCAGGGCTCGGGTGCCAAGCTGACGATTCGCGGCATGGTTCGGCTTCGATGACGGCACAGGCTTCCCAACCGGCGCGATGGAGTGACCGTTTCGAGGAAGGCCTCCATCCGGCCATCGAACGCTTCAATGCCTCGATCGGCTTCGACATCACCCTGCTGCAGCAGGACCTCGACGCCTCCATCGCCCACGCCCGCATGCTCGGCCGCTGCGGCGTGATCAGCGATGCGGAGGCGGATCAGCTGATCGTCGCCCTGGAGACGGTGCGCGCAGAGGCGGCCGAAGGTCTGTTCAAACCTGGGGTGGAGGCGGAGGACGTGCATTTCGCGGTGGAGCACCGCCTGATCGCCCTGATCGGCCCGCTGGGCAAGAAGCTGCACACCGGCCGCAGCCGCAACGATCAGGTCGGCACCGATCTCCGTCTCTGGCTGCGCCAGGCGATTGATGGTCTCGATACCGGTCTGGAGCGCTTCCAGCAGGCCCTGCTCGACCAGGCGGAGACCCACCTGCACACCATGATTCCGGGCTACACCCACCTGCAGCGCGCCCAGCCCCTTTCCCTGGCCCACCACCTGCTGGCCTACGTGGAGATGGCCGAGCGTGACCGTCAGCGCCTGGCGGACGTGCGACACCGGGTGAACATCTCGCCCCTCGGGGCGGCGGCCCTGGCCGGCACACCGGTGCCGATCAACCGGCGGCTCACGGCCGAGGAACTGGGATTCGAGGAGATCTACGCCAACAGTCTCGATGCGGTCAGCGACCGGGACTTCGCCGTGGAGTTCAGTGCCGCCGCCAGCCTGATCCTGGTCCACCTCAGTCGCCTCTCGGAGGAGGTGATCCTCTGGGCCAGCGAGGAGTTCGGATTCGTTCGGCTCACCGATCGCTGTGCCACCGGCAGCAGCCTGATGCCCCAGAAGAAGAACCCGGACGTGCCCGAGCTGGTGCGCGGCAAGGCCGGCCGGGTGTTCGGCCACCTGATGGGTCTGCTCACGATGATCAAGGGGCTTCCCCTGGCCTACAACAAGGATTTCCAGGAAGACAAGGAAGCCCTCTTCGATGTGGTGCGCACCACCGGGGATTGCCTCGAGGCGATGGCGATCCTGCTGGAGGAGGGCATCCGCTTCCGCCCTGAGCGGCTGGAGCAGGCCGTGGCGGCCGACTTCTCCAACGCCACCGATGTGGCCGACTACCTGGTGGCCCGCGGTGTTCCCTTCCGCGAGGCCTACCAGCTGGTGGGTGGGCTGGTGAAAACCTGCCTGGCCGAGGGGCTGCTGCTGCGGGATCTGCCCCTGGAGCGTTGGCGGCAGCTCCATTCCGCCTTCGAGGCGGACATCCACGCCGCGATTCAGCCCCGCCAGGTGGTGGCCGCCCGCCGCAGTGAGGGGGGCACGGGCTTCGAGCGGGTCGCTGAGCAACTCAAGCGCTGCCGCGAGCGCCTCGCGGCCCAGGCGAAAGCCTCCTAGAGGCCTCGCTGCTCCAGTTCCCTGGCGGCGGCCTCCAGCACCTCGGGGCCCGCGCTGCGCTCCCCCGCCCGCTCCCCCAGCCGGCGGCGCCAGTGCCTGGCCCCCGGCACTCCCTCCACCAGGTGAACGAGGTGGCGCGCGATCGGCCAGAGGCGTCCGCCGGTACCGCACCACTGGCTGGCATAGGGAATCAGGCCACGGACCACCGCTGATGCTGAGGCGGGCTGCCGTTCCAGGCAGCCGAACAGATCCCGGTCGACCGTGGCCCAGCGCAGGGGATGGTCGTAGGCGGCGCGGCCCACCATCACCCCATCCACCTGGCCCAGGTGGTCCCGGCAGTTCTCCAGGCTCTGCAGGCCTCCGTTCAGTTCGATCGTGAGCTGGGGCCGGTCCTGCTTGAGCTGATGCACCAGATCGTGGCGCAGGGGCGGAATCGTGCGGTTCTGCTTCGGGTCCAGGCCATGGAGCCAGGCCTTGCGGGCGTGCACGCTGAACCGGCAGGCCCCGGCGCCTGCCACCGTGTCGACGAAGGCCAGCAGCAGCTCATAGCTGTCCTGATCGTCGATGCCGATGCGGTGCTTCACCGTCACCGGCAGGGGTGAGGCCGCCGCCATCGCCTCCACGCAGCGGGCCACCCGATCCGGGTCCGCCATCAGGCAGGCGCCGAACCGTCCCTGCTGCACCTTGGGGCTGGGGCAGCCCACATTGAGGTTGATCTCGTCGTAGCCCCAGGCGGCCGCCAACTGCGCCGATTCCTTCAGCAGCGCCGGATCGTCACCCCCCAGCTGCAGGGCCAGGGGATGTTCCTGGGAATCGAAGTCCAGCAGCTTGTCGCGGCGGCCGTGGTGCAGGGCCTGGGCCACCACCATCTCGGTGTAGAGCAGAGCGCGGCGGCTGATCTGCCGCATCAGCACCCGGAAGTGCCGATCGGTGCAGTCCATCATCGGCGCCACACTGAAGCGGTAGGCCCCGGCAACGGGCGTCGTCGCGTCGTCTCCCTCCCCCATCCGCCCATGCTGCCTGTCGACTGGTCCCTGGTGGTCGCCGGGGGCGGGCCAGCGGGCTACATGGCGGCCATCACCGCCGCGGAGCAGGGGCTGGCGGGGGTGCTGCTGCTGGAGGCCACACCCCAGCCGCTGGGAAAGGTGCTGATCAGCGGCGGCGGGCGCTGCAACGTCACCCATGCCTGCTGGGATCCCCGGGCCCTGGTGGGGCACTACCCCCGGGGGTCTCGGGCTCTGCGCGGGCCGTTCAGCCGTTTCGCCCCTGGCGACTGCCTGGCCTGGTTCGCCGAGCGGGGTCTGGAGCTGGTGGAGGAACCCGATGGCCGCCTCTTTCCCCGCAGCAACCGCTCCAGCAGCGTGGTGGCCGTGCTGGAGGCCGCCGCCGAGGCCGCCGGGGTGATCGTCTGGAGAGGAGCCTCCCTGCGCCAGGTGGAGCCACGCGAGGGTGGTGGTTTCAGCCTGCGGTTGCGCATGGCCCCGGGGCTCGCTCCTGCTGCCTCCAGCACCCTCAGTGCCGCTCGCCTGCTGCTGGCCACCGGCGGCCACCCCAGTGGTCGCCAGCTGGCGAGCCAGTTGGGCCACGGCGTGGTGGCGCCGGTGCCATCCCTGTTCACCCTGGCCCTGGAGGCCAACCCCCTGGCGGCTCTGCGCGGGGTGGTGATGGATCCTGTGGGGCTGGAGCTGAGGCTGCCCTCCGGGCGCTTTCGCGAGCGGGGACCGCTGCTGATCACCGGGTGGGGCGTGAGCGGTCCGGCCACCTTGAGGCTCACCGCTTTTGCGGCCCGGGCGCTCAAGGACAGCGGCTACCGCGCCGAGCTGAGCATCGACTGGAGTGGCGGCTGCTCTGCCGCTGAGCTGGCGCAGCGCTTCCAGACCGCCCGCGCCGAGCAGGCCCGCCGCCAGTTGCTCAATGCCCGCCCCTGGCCCGAGCTCAGCCGCCGCCTCTGGATCCACCTGCTGGAGCGCCATGGGGTGACTCCCGACCAGCGCTGGGCTGATCTGCGCCGGCGCGACGAGGACAGCCTGCTGGGCGCCCTGCGCTCCAGCACCTACGCGGTGGGCGGGCGCGGCCCCTTCGGCGAGGAATTCGTCACGGCGGGTGGCGTCAGTCTGGGGGAGGTGAACCTGGCCACGATGGAGAGCCGCCTGCAGCCAGGTCTGTACTTCGCCGGTGAGCTTCTGGATGTGGACGGGGTCACCGGCGGCTTCAACTTCCAGCACTGCTGGACCAGTGGCTGGCTGGCCGGCGGTGCCATCGCCCGCGAGAGCCACACCTGCGATCCCGTAGGGCCGCGCTCAGCGGATCTTGTCGAAAACCGTGAACATCGGTAGATACATCGCCACGAGGATGGAGCCCACAATGATTCCGACGAGCACAATCATCACAGGCTCCAGAAGAGATGTCAGTGCTTTGACAGCCATTTCCACCTCGTCTTCGTAGAAATCAGCGACCTTGGAGAGCATGGCATCCATCTCACCGGTTTCCTCGCCGATTGCCAGCATGCTGAGTGCCATTTCTGGAAACACATTTCTGCGGGAGAGGGCAACACTCACGGGAATTCCATCCTGGATTTCTACACGGCAATCTTCGATAGTATCGGCAAAAATTGAATTTCGTGAGGTGTCTCGAACGATCTCAAGACTCATCAGAATCGGAACTCCTGCTTTGCTCAGTGAGCTGAACGTTCGACAGAATTGAGCTGTTTCGGTTTTCTGGATCAGGTCGCCAAAGAGAGGGGTCTTCAAAATGAACCCGTCCACACGACGACGCCCCACGGGCGTCTTGTAGAACCCAGCGAACAACCATCCAGCCAGAATCAGAAAGGCGATCAGAAAGAGTGAGAAAACCGAGCGCAACAGTGCACTCAGATTCACCATCATCTGGGTGAAAGCTGGCAGTTCGGCGCCCAGCTGCTCAAAGATGTCGGCGAAGGTGGGGATCAGGAAAATCGTCATGCCGAGGAAGACGGCGACGGCGATCACCAGTACGATGATCGGGTAGGCCAGAGCTCCCTTGATCTGATTCTGGAGCTTGGCATTCTGCTCAAGCAACAGTGCCAGTCGTTTCAGGGTTTCATCCAGAACCCCACCAAGTTCGCCGGCTTCGATCATGGCGATGGTGATCCGATCGAAAACCTTTGGCCAGCGGCGCATCGCCACGCCCAGGCTCACCCCCTGGCTCACATCGCTGGCGACGGCGTTAAGGGCGCGCCGAAACATCGGTTTCTTCTGCTGCTTCGCCACCAGGGTGAGGCCTCGCACGATCGGCACGCCTGAATTCACCAGGGCAGAGAGTTTGCTGGCGAACAGCGCCTTGTCACGAACGTTTGGTCTGGCTTCGAACAAGGATCCCAGATCCGTGCTGAACAGCCCAGCGCTGTTCTTGTTGCCACTGGCCTGCACCGAGCGGGTGGAGGCGATGGGCATCACCGCCGTCGCCGCGATGCCCCGTCGGCGCAGGTCTCGTTTGGCGCTGGCCAGATCGGGGGCGGCCAGCTGAATTACTTTCTGCTGGCCCCGCTGGTTGGCGTAGGTGGCGGAGAAGATCGGTGTGGGCCCATCACCGGCCGGCACCAGGGACTGGGCCAGGATGCCCTTCCGGCGCAGGTTGCGGCGGGCCGTGGGCAGATCGGTGGCTTCGACCCGAAGCTCACGCTGGTCTCCCTGGGTGCTGGTGTACGTGGCCAGAAAAGCAGGCATGGTGGATCGGATCAGAGGGAGTTGCCAAGCAGCCGGTTCAACTCATCCGGTTTGGTTGATTTCGAGCGGGCTTCCTCCAGGGAGATGTCCCCCTGTCGGACCAGATCGGAGAGGGCCTTCTCCAGCGTCTGCATACCCAGCTGGCCGCCGGTCTGGATCTGGGAATAGATCTGAGCGGTTTTCGCCTCTCGGATCAGGTTCGCCAGGGCCGGGGTGTTGACCATGATCTCCTGGGCCATCACCCGGCCATAGCTGTGGCTGGAAGGTGAACTCCGCAGGCAGAGCGTCTGGGCGAAGATCGCCGCCAGGCTCGTGCTGAGCTGGGTGCGGATCTGCGACTGCTGGCCGGCGGGGAACACGTCCACCATGCGATCGACGGTCTGGGCAGCGGAACTGGTGTGCAGGGTGGCGAACACCAGGTGTCCGGTTTCAGCGGCCGTGATCGCCAGTTGAATGGTTTCCAGGTCGCGCATTTCCCCAACGAGAATCACATCGGGATCCTCACGCAGGGCCGCCCGCAGGGCATTGCTGAAACTTTTGGTGTCTTCGTTGAGCTGCCGCTGATGGATCAGGCTCTTGTCATTGGTGTAGGCAAACTCGATCGGGTCCTCGATCGTGATGATGTGCTCGGCCCGGCTGTGGTTGATGTGATCGAGCAGGGAGGCCAGGGTGGTGCTCTTGCCCGATCCGGTCGGCCCTGTCACCAGCACCAGTCCGGAGGGCCGCTTGGTGATCTCCACCACCACCGGTGGCAGGTCCAGCTCCTGCGGTGTGGGCACCTTGCTGCTGAGGGCCCGCATCGAGGCGGCGTAGGTGCCCCGCTGGCTGAACACGTTGATCCGGAACCGGGCCAGGCCCCGCAGGCCATAGGAGCAGTCCAGCTCCCAGGTTTGTTCCAGCTGCTTGCGTTGGGAGTTGGTGAGGATCGAGAAGATCATGCGGTTGCAGGATTCCTCGCTCAGGGCCTGCTCCCGCATCGGCTTGAGCTCCCCGTTGAAGCGTCCGTAGGGTTGCTGACCGGCTGAGAGGTGGAGGTCGCTGCCCTTCTGCTCGACCAGCTCCTCCATCAACTCCTCGATCTGCAGCTCCATCAGGACCGTGCCGGGTTGATCTGAAGTCTGAAGGCGGCTTCCTGCCCCCGCAACACTCAGCCGCGGGCTGTCAGACAGTACGGGCACTCCAGCCACTCATCCTTCAGGCCGGCCCCACAGCCCTGGCAGGTCAGGGTGGTGAGGGCCTGGGCGCGTCGCTGCATTTCCAGCTCCGTGTCGGTGAGCAGCATCCGCTCCACTTCCGCCAGGGTGGTGTGGCCGTGGCGCACCAGATCGAGGCCGTAGGTCAGCAGGGTCTTCATGCCGGTCTCGATCGAGAGCTTGCGGATCACATCGGTGCTGGCGCCTTTGGCGATGGCACTGGCGAGGTTGTCGTTGATCCGTGCCACTTCATAGACACCGATGCGGCCTTTGTAGCCACGACCCTGGCAGGTGGGACAGGTGCTGCCGTCGGCCCTGGCGCCTCGGTGGGCCTTGTAGAACGTGATGGCCTGCTCCTGACTGGCGAACAGGCCGAAGTGGCCCAGCTCCTCCTCCCCGGGGTGGTAGGGCACCCGGCAGGTCTCGCACACCTTGCGCAACAGCCGCTGGGAGACGATCCCGATCAGGGAGGCGCTCACCATGAAGGGCTCCACTCCCATCTCATTGAGCCTGGCGATGGCACTGGGGGCGTCGTTGCAGTGCAGCGTGGTCAGCACCAGGTGTCCGGTCAGGGCGGCTTCGATGGCGGTCTTGGCCGTCTCGCCATCCCGGGTTTCTCCCACCAGCAGCACATCGGGGTCCTGGCGCATGAAGGCCCGCAGGGCGGTGCTGAAGTCGTAGCCCTTGTCGCGGTTCACCTGGGTCTGGGTGATGCCCTTGAGCATGTACTCGATCGGATCCTCGACGGTGGAGATGTTGATGCCGGGTTCGTTGCGCTCCGCCAGCAGGGAATAGAGCGTGGTCGATTTCCCTGACCCGGTGGGCCCCGTCACCAGCACCATCCCGAAGGGCCTCATGCCCATCGCGCGCACGGTCGCCAGGGAGGCTGAATCGGTGATCAGACTGTCCAGTCCGAGGCGGGTGCTGCCGCTGTCGAGCAGTCGCAGCACCACTTTCTCCCCCCAGCGGCCCGGCAGGGTGCTCACCCGCAGCTCGATCGTGCGGCCGCGAAAGACCCGGCGGATGCGCCCGTCCTGGGGCATCCGCCGCTCGGCGATGTCCAGCTCGGCCATGATCTTGAACCGGGAGGTGACCGCCGGTGCCAGGGTCCTGGGCAGATGTTCCACCGGGTGGAGCACGCCGTCCTGGCGAAAGCGGATCCGCAGCCCGTCCTCCTCCGGCTCCACGTGGATGTCGCTCGATTCTGAGTCCATGGCCTGGATCAGAATCCGGTTCACCAGGCTCACCACCGGCGAAGCGTTGGAGGCCTTGAGGCTTGCTTCCAGGTCCAGCTCCTGGTCCTGCTCGGCAGGAGCCTCCTCCAGGCGGTTCTCCAGGCTGAGGCCCTCCAACAGCGACAGACCGGTGGGCCGGGAGGAGTCCTCGCTGGGACGATGGCGACGGTCGGCCATCTTCTGGAGCAGGGCCTCACTGATCTCCTCCTGAAGGCCCAGGCGCAGCTCCGGGGTGATGCCGTTGGCGCGCACGGCTTCCTCCAGCTGCCGGCGCTGAGGCGCCGGCCAGTGGCTCGGTACAGCGATCAACAGCCGCTCCCCCTGGCGCGTCAGCGGCAGGGCCACCCACTCCCGCCAGCGCTGGGCCTCGATCGCCGGGCAGGATTCGGCCGCCCGTGGATCGGCGAGCTGCAGATCCTCCGGCTGCAGGAGCTTCTCTCCGCTCAGGAGCTCGGCCTCCAGGCGCCTCTGCTGGAGGGTCTTGGCCACAGGGACCGGCCGTTTCGCCGAGAGGGTCATGGCCTGGGCGGGGCAGAAGGAATCAGGTGCGGGCTTCCGCCGCTTGTGGGAGGAGCCCGTCGACCTTCAACATGTTTAGGACCGATAGGCGGTTCAGTCAGCATGAGCGGCGAAGCCATTCCCTTTTCTCAGGATCCCGCAGCCCAGGCGGACTCCCCTCTTCAAGACCCTGTGCCTACGGAGGTGGTGGAGGCTGCATCCGACACCACCTCCGCGCCGGAGCCCTCCTCCGCTGGCCCCCAGGGGTCGTCCGCGGCAACTGGCGAGACGGACCCGGAGCCCCAGGCCGAACGACTGGCTGCGGAACTCGAGAAGCTGCGCAGCGAACATGAGAGTCTGCGTGGCCAGTACATGCGCATGGCCGCCGACTTCGACAACTTCCGCAAGCGCCAGAGCCGTGACCAGGAGGACCTGCGTCTGCAGATCGCCTGCTCCACCCTCAGCGAGATCCTGCCTGTGGTCGACAACTTCGACCGCGCCCGCCAGCAGCTCGATCCCCAGAGCGAGGAGGCTCAGACCCTCCACCGCAGCTACCAGGGCCTGTACAAGCAACTCGTCGATGCCTTCAAGCAGCTGGGGGTGGCGGCGATGCGGGTGGAGGGAGAACCCTTCGATCCCAGCCTGCATGAGGCGGTGCTGCGGGAGCCCAGTGACCAGCTGGCCGAGGATCTGGTGATCGAGGAACTCCAGCGCGGGTATCAGCTGAATGGGCGCGTGCTGCGCCATGCTCTGGTCAAAGTCTCGATGGGACCGGGTCCCGGGGCCTCGGAGGGGGCCGCGCCCCTCTCCCAGGACGGGACTGCAGGTGGTGAGGAATCCAGCTGATGGCCGAGTACTACGACCTGCTGGGAGTGTCCCGTGACGCGGACGCGGACACCCTCAAGCGGGCCTACCGACGCCTGGCCCGGCAGTACCACCCCGACATCAACAAGGATCCAGGCGCGGAGGATCGCTTCAAGGAGATCGGCCGGGCCTACGAGGTGCTCAGTGATCCCCAGACCCGGGCTCGCTACGACCAGTTCGGTGAGGCGGGCATCTCGGGCGCCGGTGCCCCCGACATGGGCGACATGGGAGGGTTCGCGGACCTGTTCGAGACCTTCTTCAGTGGCTTCGGCGGGGCCGCAGGCGGCGGCGGAGCCTCTCGCCGCCGTGGCCCCCGCCAGGGGGATGACCTGCGCCTCGATCTGAGCATCAGCTTCAACGAAGCGGTTTTCGGGCAGGAGAAGGAGGTGCAGATCAGGCACCTGGAAACCTGTGACACCTGCAAGGGCAGCGGCGCCAAGAGCGGCAGCGGACCCACCACCTGCGGCACCTGCGGCGGCCAGGGTCAGGTGCGTCGGGCGACGCGAACCCCCTTCGGCAGCTTCACCCAGGTGGCCCCGTGCCCCACCTGCGAAGGGACCGGTCAGGTGATCGCCGACCCCTGCGGCGCCTGTGGCGGCCAGGGCGTTCAGCAGGTGCGCAAGAAACTCCGGATCACCATTCCGGCCGGGGTCGACTCAGGCACCCGTCTGCGGGTGGCCGCCGAGGGCAATGCCGGTCAGCGCGGCGGTCCTGCCGGCGACCTCTACGTGTACCTGTTCGTTCAGTCCCACGACAAGCTGCGCCGTGACGGGATCCACATCCACTCCGATGTGGCAGTCAACTACCTGCAGGCGATCCTGGGCGACACGATCGAGGTGGACACGGTGGATGGGGCGGCAAACCTGGAGATTCCGGCGGGCACCCAACCCGGCACCACCCTCACCCTCACGGGCAAGGGTGTCCCCAAGCTGGGCAACCCGGTGGCCCGGGGCAACCATCTCTTCAACGTGAAGGTGCAGGTGCCCACCAAGCTCAGCAACCACGAACGGGACCTGCTGGAGCAGCTGGCGGGTCACCATTCCGCCAAGGACCACCCCCACAAGAGTGGACTGTTCGGTGGACTGTTCGGATAACCCCATGGCCCTGTGACCAGCAGCCCTCCACCGGAGCCTCCACCCGCGGAGCCCGCCCTGCGGCTTGATCTGCGGGGCACCCCCTGTCCCCTCAACTTCATCCGCAGCCGTCTGGCGCTCGAAACCATCGCCGTGGGCGACTGGCTGCAGCTCGATCTCGACGCCGGTGAGCCTGAGCTGATGGTGGGCGAAGGGCTGAGCCAGGAGGGCCACCGGGTGGAGCGTGGACCGGCGACCAGCGCAGGCAGTCAGGAGGCTCTAGGGCAGGAGGGCGTCCGCTTGTGGATCCGTCGCCATGGGGGCTGAGGCCGAGGCCAGCGCTGAACACGACAGGGTGATGGTCAGGGGCCTGGTCACGGCGATTCAGGCCAACTTCTGCCAGGTGAACCTGGAGATTCCTGGCCCCGGAGGCCTGAATCGGCTGCTCTGCACCCGCCGCACCCGGCTGGACCAGGCGGGTGCCCGGATCCACGTGGGTGATCGGGTGGGACTCGAGGGCATTGACTGGCCGGCCGGCCGTGCTGCCGTTGGTGCCCTGCTGCCCCGCACCAGCCTGCTGGGGCGTCCACCCGTGGCCAACTGCAACCGGATCGTGGTGGTTGTGGCCATGGCCGAGCCCGCCCCGGATCCGGAACAGATCAGCCGGTTCCTGCTCACGGCCGAGCACAGCGGTCAGCCTGTGCAGGTGGTCTTCTCCAAGGCCGACCTGGCCCCGCGCGATCAGCTCGAACACTGGCGGCGGCGGCTGTGCGGCTGGGGCTATGACCCGATCTCCGTCAGCACGGCCAGCGGCGAAGGCCTGGCTCCATTGAAGGAGCGCCTGGCCCAGCCCGGAATCGCCGTGGTCTGTGGCCCTTCCGGGGTGGGAAAGAGCAGCCTGCTCAATGCCCTGGTGCCGGCGCTGGCGCTGCGGGTCGGCTCCGTCTCAGGGCGGCTCAGGCGTGGGCGTCACACCACCCGACACGTGGAGCTCTTTCCCCTGGCCCCGGGGGCTCTGATCGCCGATACCCCAGGGTTCAACCGGCCGGATCTGCCCCGCGACCCTGCGGTTCTGCCGGCGCTGTTTCCGGAGATTGCCCAGGCGCTGCAGGGGGGGGCCTGTCGCTTCAGCAACTGCCGGCATCGTGGCGATCCCGGCTGTCGGGTGGGGACGGCCTGGGACCGCTACGACTACTACCTGCAAGGGCTGGCTGAGTTGGAGCAGAGCCGTGGGACGTTTCTGGCGGCTCGTGGCCAGGGAGGACCTGGACAGCCCTCCCGTCGTCGTCAGCGTCAGGAGGCTCCTGATCCGGGCTGACCCCTTCAGCTCCCCAGGCCTGGCAGGTTCAGTCCGCCGGTGAGTTCTTCCATCCGCTCCTTCATCGTGCCCGTGGAGAGGTCGTAGGCGGCCCTGAGGGCCTCCAGGGTGGCCGCCTCGGTGGCCTCAGCCCCGTCGTTCAGCAGCTCGGGGGCGATCCTCACCTTCAGTGGTTGCTGGTTGCCGGTCAGCCAGACGCTGGCCCGGCCATCTGCGCTGCTGCCCTCCAGCTCCATGGCGTCCAGCTCGTCCTGAAGCTTCTGGGCGTCCTGCTGGATCTGCTGGGCCTTGCGGAAGGCTTCGGTCAGCTGTCCGAAGTTGGGTAGTCCGAAGCCTGCCATGCGGAGATCAAGAGCGCCGCCTCAGGCTACGGCCTCCCCTTCGAAGCTCTGGCTCCGCGCCCCTGTCCTGCCGGCGGGGAAGGAACCCAGACGCTTCACCTCCGGGTGGAGCTCGATGCCGTGGGCGTCGAAGACCCGCTGCTGGACCAGCCGGATCAGTCGGTCGATGTCGTGGGCGCTGGCACCGCCGGTGTTGACGATGAAGTTGGCGTGGATCGGCGAGACCATCGCCCCACCCACCGCCAGCCCCTTGAGCCCCAGCTGCTCGATCAGCTGGCCGGCTTTGCGGGGCTCCGGATTGCGGAAAACGCTGCCGCAGCTGGGCTGCTGGTAAGGCTGACTGCTGGTGCGACTGGAAAGGTTGGCGCTGGTGCGACGGCTGATCTCGCTCGGATCGTGGCCGGCACTGAGGCCAAACCGGGCCGAGAGCACCAGCAGGGGCTCCCGCTGCAGGCGGCTGTGGCGGTAGGCGAACTCCAGCTCGCGGCCCTGGAGCACGAAGGGCTCACCCCCCCCAGCGGGATCGAGCACCGTGACCTCCTGGAGCCAGTCTGCTGTGCAGCCCCCCTGGGCGCCCGCGTTCATCACTGCGGCCCCGCCAACGGTGCCGGGGATGCCCACCGCCCACTCCAGGCCGCTCAGGCCCGCCCGGGCCGCCTTGCGCGCCAGGGTGGGGATGGGCTCGCCTGCCTGGGCTTCCACCAGCCCCGTGGTCGACTCGATGACGCTGCCCTGCAGCCTGCGGTTGCAGAGGGTCAGTCCGTCGAGGCCGCCGTCGCTCACCAGCAGGTTTGAGCCGGCACCGATCAGGCGCAGGGGCAGGCCCTCCGAGAACGCCCAGAGGGCCAGGGCGATCAGTTCCTCGCGGCTGACCGGTTCAGCGAACCATTGGGCCGGTCCACCCACTTTCCAGGTGGTGTAGTCGGCCAGAGACACCTGGCTCTGGGGTGGCCGGTGGGCCGGGAGGAGGGGCACGGCTCAGGCGGCCAGGCGGGCGGGTGGAGCATCCGGGGCATCCGGCGGCTTCAGCTGTGCCAGTGCCTGCAGGCGACCCCAGAGACCGTTCACATCGCCGGCTCCCATCACCAGCACCAGGTCGCCGGGTTGGCTGCGGCGCGCCACCTGATCCGCCAGCTGGTCGAGGGTGGCGCTCACCTGAAGGGGCAGTCCAGGACGGAGTTGACGCAGGCGACCGGCCAGGGCCTGGCTGTCGATCCCGGGGATGGCGGTTTCCCCAGCGGCATAGAGCGGGGCGAGCAGCACCGAGTCAGCCAGGGCCAG
This sequence comes from Synechococcus sp. CS-205, assembly GCF_025128255.1. Taxonomy (NCBI): domain Bacteria; kingdom Bacillati; phylum Cyanobacteriota; class Cyanophyceae; order Synechococcales; family Synechococcaceae; genus Synechococcus; species Synechococcus sp. CS-205. The sequence goes on along the minus strand of NZ_JAHLZB010000032.1, from coordinate 12,817 downwards.
AGCGGCGGCGAAGGCGTCCAGGAATTCGGCCGTGCGGCTGTAACGGTGGGGCTGGAACACGGCCACCACCCGCCTGGGAGTTTTCGGCAGAGGGCTGCGGCCGCTGGTCACCATCAACCGGGCCATGTGCAGGGTCGCCTCCACCTCGCTGGGGTGATGGGCATAGTCGTCGACCACCTGGCGACCTGCCCAATCGCCCCGGAAGTCGAATCGCCGTCCGGGCGAGCGCAGGGTCCGCATCGCCGCAGCCAGGGCGGCGAAGGGTACGCCCTCCAGCCGGCAGGCCGCCAGGGCAGCGGTGGCGTTGCTGAGGTTGTGGCGTCCCGGCAGGGGCAGGCTGAAGCGCCCCACCAGCTCTCCGTTCTCGTAGAAGTCGGCCAGGGTGCCCCCGCCGTGTTCCTCCACCGCCAGGGCGGAGAAGTCGACGCCGTCGCAGCGCTCGATCGACCACCAGGCGCCGGGCTGAAAATGTTGGCGCAGCACCGGACAATCGGCGTTGGCGAGCAGGGATCCGCACCCTCCCGCGAAGCGTTGGAGGGTCTCGACCAGGGCCTCGAGATCGGGGTAGTGATCGGTGTGGTCGAGCTCGAGGTTGGTGATCAGTCCAAGGCTGGATCGGAATTTGACCAGGGAGCCATCCGATTCATCCGCCTCGGCCACCAGCAGGCGGCCCCGGCCGCTGCGGGCATTGCTCTGAAACGCCGGCACGATGCCACCGATCACGGCGGTGGGGTCCTGGTCGGTGGCCGCCAGCAGGGTGGCGATCAAGGTGCTGGTGGTGGTCTTGCCATGGCTGCCCGCCACGGCGATCGAGGGCTGTGCGTTGATCAGCGCCGCCAGCACGTCGGATCGGTGGCAGATCGTCAGACCGGCCTGGCGTGCCGCCAGAAGCTCAGGGTTGTCCGCCGGCACCGCCGTGCTGATCACCACCAGCGGCGGTGTTCCAGCACCAGCTCGAAGGGCTGCGATGGTGGCCGCCCCCTGTTGGCTGAAGACCCGCACCCCACGACGCCCGAGGGCTTCAAGCACGGGACTCTGCCGCGGATCGGATCCGCTGACCTGAAAACCCCGGTCGGCCAGAATTCCAGCCAGCGCCGACATGCCAATGCCGCCGACCCCGATGAAGTGGAGGGGAGCCCGGTGGTCGAGCAGCGGTCCCAAAAGCGTCTCCATGCGGACCCGAAGGTAGGCGTTGACGCTGCCGTTGTCTCTCCCCTTTTAACGCTTGTTTGGCTCTGCGGCTCGGGTGTGTCCTGGAGCCGGCAGCCCATTTCTGTATGATCGGCAGCCAAACTCCCCTTGTCAACGGGTTTCCCGTTCCTGCCATGACCCTGCGCGTTGCGATCAATGGATTCGGCCGGATCGGTCGCAACTTCATGCGTTGTTGGCTCAGCCGTGGCGAGAACACCGGCATTGAGGTGGTGGGCCTCAACGACACGTCTGATCCGCGCACCAATGCCCATCTGCTCGAGTACGACTCGATGCTGGGCAAGATTCGTGACACCGTGGTGGGTCACACCAATGACACGCTCACCGTCAACGGCAAGTCGATCAAATGTTTCTCCGATCGCAATCCACTCAATCTTCCCTGGAAGGACTGGGGTGTTGATCTGGTGATCGAATCCACCGGGGTCTTCATTGACACCGAGGGTGCCGGAAAACATCTCAAGGCTGGTGCCAGCAAGGTCCTGATCACGGCACCGGGCAAGGGCGAAGGAGTCGGCACCTTCGTCGTTGGTGTCAACGACGATCAGTACCGCCACGACGACTACAACGTGATCAGCAACGCCAGCTGCACCACCAACTGCATGGCCCCCCTGGTCAAAGTGCTGGACCAGGCCTTCGGGATCGTCAAAGGCACGATGACCACCACCCACAGCTACACCGGTGACCAGCGCATTCTCGATGCCAGCCACCGTGATCTGCGCCGTGCCCGTGCCGCTGCGATCAACATCGTTCCCACCTCCACCGGTGCCGCCAAGGCCGTAGCTCTCGTCTACCCCCCGATGAAGGGCAAACTGAACGGCATCGCCATGCGTGTGCCCACGCCGAATGTGTCCGTTGTCGACCTCGTGATGGAGGTGAGCCGTGGCACCAGCCGTGAAGAAGTGAATGCGGTGCTCAAGGAAGCTTCCGAGAATGGCATGAAAGGTATCATCAAGTATTGTGATTTGCCTCTGGTTTCCTCCGACCACGCAGGCACCGATGAATCCACAATCGTGGATGCCGATCTCACGCTGGTGATGGGCGACAACATGGTCAAGGTCATCTCTTGGTACGACAACGAGTGGGGTTACAGCCAAAGGGTCGTCGATCTGGCAGAGCTGGTGGCCAGGAACTGGAAGTGAGTCCCTGGTTCTGAGCGTTCGCTTGCCGGCCGCTCCCGTTCGGGGGCGGCTTTTTCGTGGGTCCCACCGCCCCAGCGGCCCGCCGGGAGGAGCATTGGCGACGGTTCAGTGAAAATGGGTGAAGCCTGCTTCTGGGTTCGCCAGGGGAGATCCCCCATCAGCCCAGCGCAGCTCTCCTGCCCCCCTGGTCAGTGATCCGATCCGTCGTGCTCCAGGCAGGGCAAGGATCAGCCGCTGGGCCCAGCCTGGGTCGAGGGCCAGCACCAGTTCGAAATCTTCACCGCCGTTCAGGCACCAGGATTCGGCTGCATTCAGGGCGGCCATCTCGTGATCGAGGGGCAACGCCTGCCGCTCCAGCAGGGCATCACATCCGCTGCCCCGGCCCAGCCATCCCAGGGCAGCCGCCAGGCCATCGCTGCTGTCGGTGCCTGCCACACGCCAGGGGAGGCCGCTGGGCCGGCATGCCGCCAGCACCTGCACGGCATCCAGCCGGGGCTGGGGCCTGCGGTGGGCCACCACGGCGCGCTCCAGCAGGGATGAAGAAGCCTGGCGCCAGTCAGGGGATGCGGCCGTGCGGGCCTCCTGGAGCAGTGCCGCCAGCCCCAGGCGGCTGAGGCCGTGGGCTCCCGTGCAGACCAGGGCATCGCCGGGGCGACCATCCCGCCGCCGGATCGGCCCGTCCGGCCCCAGCCGTCCCAGGGCCGTCAGAGAGAGCAGGCGCAGGCTGCCCCCGCTGCAATCGCCCCCGAGCAGGGTGCCCCCATAGCGGGCGAGGGCGGCACTCAGTCCCTGATACACCCCCTCCACCCAGGGCCAGGGAGTGGCCGCCGGTGCCACCAGGGCCACCGTCACCCCCAGCACCTCACGGCATCCCATCGCTGCCAGGTCCGAGAGGTTGGCCGCCACCGCCCGCCAGCCCACATCCGCGGCGGCCATGGTGGCGTCACTGAAATGCACCCCCTCCACCAGCACGTCGGTGTTCACCACCAGCGTCCGCTTCGATGGGGTGTCCAGCAGGGCGGCATCGTCGTCGAACTGTCCCGCAGGGGCATAGGCCCCCAGCCGTTTGATCAGTTCCCGTTCCCCCAGATCGGCCAGTGTGGGCGTGCCACTGGAGCCTTCAGGCATGGGGCCGCAGGTTATCGGCCCCTTCCACAACCGTCGCCCTGACGATGCCGTCGTCGGCGGTGAGCTCCTGGAGCACATCGAAGCCGTCGACCACGTACCCGAAGGCGGCGTAGCGGCCGTCGATCAGATTCAGGCCAGCCGGGGTGAGCTCCGCTTCGAACAGGAACAGGAAGAACTGGGAGGAGCCATCATCGAGGGCTTGGTCGGAATGGGCCCAGCCCAGGGTTCCCTTGGTGGCGAAGGGAAGCACAGGGGTGGCCTTGAACAGGCCGAGATCTTCGAACGTCTGGTTGTAGAAGGGCTGGCTCTGGCCCGGCACCATGATTTCCAGCGGCACATGCCGTTCCTGCCCCGAGCTGTCCAGGTAGCCGCTGGCGGATCCTTTCGGATCGCCGGTCTGAAGGACGTAGAAGTCCTCGGCGCGGATGAAGGGCAGGTCGTCGTAGAAGCCCCGCTGCACGAGGTCGACGAAGGCACCCGCTGTCAGCGGTGCGTTGTACCCATCCACCACGGCGGTGAGATCGCCCTTGGTGGTGGTGAGCTTGACGGTGGCGCGACCCAGCAGCCTGGGCAGGTCGGCGAACGCTTCGGGTATCTCGAAGGGGAACGGCCCCACCAGCAGGGCTTCCGCTTCGCCGATGGTGGTCAGGGCCCTGCGGCGAGTGGCGAGAAAGGCCTCACGGTTCTGCTGTTCGGCGGCTTCGGCCACGGCCTGCAGCTCGGATTCCAGGCTGGCGAGCAGGGCCTTGGCCTGGTCCCGCTGCTCGGGCTGGAAGGCCTCCAGCAGTGCGGCGCGGCGGCTGCTCAGCTGCGCCTGAGTCCTGCGGGCGTTGCCGGTCAGGGCGCTCCAGCGCTTGGCGCGCAGGTCGTCACTGCTGTCTTCAAGGCGATGCTGCAGCTTCTGAAGATCGGGTTGCTCGATCGGCAGGGCATTGCGCAGCAGGGCGGCAGGATCGGTGACGGCATTCCCCGGTGGCAAAGCCGCCGCCACCGGGACGACCCGGACGAGGCTGACGCCGCTGACCAGCACCAGCGCCAGCAGCAGGCTCCCCAGGGCCTGCCAGGATCCCCTGGGCCGCAGCGCTTGTCGGTGCTGAGGCGTGCGTTGGGATTCTGGTTGTAACCAACTCCTGTCCATGGCGTTCCTGCCGATCAGCGGGCGATCTGCCGTACTTCGGACTTTGGCACAGCTCGCCGGTGACCAGACCCAGGCCGGCGGAGGGGTTCGACGGCCAGCCGTACAATCCCGCTCACCCGTTCCGCCGGAATGATCTCGAGCAACGACTTCCGAACTGGCACCACCATCGAGCTCGATGGACAGGTCTGGAGGGTCGTCGAGTTCCTGCACGTCAAGCCCGGCAAGGGCTCGGCCTTCGTGCGCACCAAGCTGAAGGCCGTGCAGAGCGGCAACGTGGTCGAGAAGACCTTTCGCGCTGGCGAAACCGTTGCCCAGGCCCAGCTGGAGAAATCCACGCTGCAACACACCTACATGGAGGGGGAGGAGTACGTCTTCATGGACATGGCCTCCTACGAGGAGACGCGCCTTTCCGCCAAGCAGATCGGCGAGGGGCGTAAATATCTCAAGGAGGGCATGGAGGTGAACGTGGTGTCCTGGAACAACTCCCCGCTTGAGGTGGAGCTGCCCAACTCCGTGGTGCTTGAGGTCACCCAGACCGATCCGGGCGTCAAGGGTGACACGGCCACCGGCGGCACCAAGCCCGCCATCGTCGAGACAGGCGCCCAGGTGATGGTGCCCCTGTTCATCACCATCGGCGAGAAGATCAAGATCGACACGCGCAACGACAGTTACCTCGGCCGGGAGTCCTGATCGTCATGCAGCTCGACAACGACCAACTGCAGCAACTGCTCATCTTCCTGGAGCAGAGCGACATCCAGGAGCTGAAGCTCGAAGGTGACGACTTCCGCCTGGAGGTGCGCCGCAACCTTCAGGCTCCGGCCCCGCCGGAGCAAGTCCCTGCCCCCTTGCCGGCAGCAGCGGCGGCGCCCGCCCCGCCGGCCCAGGGCGCCGCCGCAGTCAGTGCCCCCTCCGCCCCACCGCCGGCCCCGCCGGCGCTCAGGGCCGACCTGCTGGAGATCACCGCACCGATGGTGGGCACCTTCTACCGCTCCCCGTCACCCGGTGACCCCCCCTTCGTGGAGCTCGGCAGCCGCATCAGCGTCGGCCAGCCGGTCTGCATTCTCGAGGCCATGAAGCTGATGAATGAGCTGGAATCCGAGGTCAGCGGTGAGCTGGTGGAGATCCTGGTGGAGAACGGCACCCCGGTGGAATTCGGCCAGGTGCTATTGCGGGTCAAACCTTCCTGACCTCCGCTTAACCCAGTTCCCAGGCGGTTTCCAGGGCCGCCACCATGCTGTCGGAGCGGGCCAGGCCAGCTCCGGCAATGTCGAACCCGGTGCCGTGATCCGGTGAGGTGCGCAGAAAGGGCAGCCCCAGAGTGGTGTTCACGGCAGCATCGAAAGCCAGAAGTTTGACCGGGATCAGGCCCTGATCGTGGTAGAGCGCCAGGTAACCATCGGCGCCCCGTCCCTCCCCCCGCCAGGCTGCCGCTGCCTCCAGCCAGCAGGTGTCCGGCGGTTGCGGCCCCCTCAGGGCCACCGTCGGGTGGCGCCGCCTCCAGCTCTCCAGCAGTGGGATCAGCCAGTCCTGCTCCTCCACGCCCAGTTGGCCGGCTTCACCCGCGTGGGGATTCAGCCCTGCCACCACCAGGCTGGGATGGGGGTGAAACCGCCGGCAGAACCCCAGAAGGACCTCCAGCTGCCGTTCCACCAGGGCGGGGCTCAGCGCCTGGGGCACCCGGGCCAGGGGGATGTGGGTGGTGGCCAGCAGCGTGTTCAGCCGCCAGGTGCCTCCGGGCGATCGGGCCGTGAACAGCATCGAGGCCTGTGTCTGCCCGCAGAGTTCCGCCAGTCGTTCGGTCTGGCCGGGGTAGCGATGGCCGGCGGCATGCCAGGCATGTTTTGCGATCGGCGCTGTGGTCAGCGCCCGGGCCTGGCCGCTGAGCACCAGATCCACCGCCGCATTCAGCCAGCCGAAGCTGGCGGCACCACTGACGGCCGTGCCCTGGCCAGGGGCGATCCACTCCCCCAGAGGTCTGTCGAGGATCGGGTAGGAGCCTGGATCCACCAGCGGTGCCCCCCCGCGGCTGCGCAGGTCCATGTAGGTCCGCTCCAGCCAGCGGCGACAGCCCACCAGCCGTACATCGGGGGTCACACCCCGTGCCTCCAGGGCTGCCAGGGCCTTGAGGGTCACCTCGGCGCCGATGCCGGCCGGATCTCCCAGGGCCAGGGCAATGGGCCCCCGTCCGGGTCCCTGCTTAGCGTGAAGGCCAGTGGCCTCGAGAGTCATGATCCGCTGGTTGCTTCTGGGGGGACTGGTGCTGGGCCTGGGTCAGGGTCTGCAGAAGGGTTGGGTGGTGATCGACTGGTGTCGGCTGAAGCGTGACCTGAGCATTCCAACCCTCAACGATCTTCAGCCGCTGGCGACACCGGTCTGTCCCGGGGATGGGGAGCCTGCCCCTCGCTGAAGATCCAGCTCCTCCAGCAGTGAGGCTTTGAACCCTTCCCGGTAGCTGGGGTAGCGCAGCCGGTACCCCAGCTCCAGGCGCAGCCGCCTGTTGCTGGTCCGGCGGTTCTCCCCCCAGAAGCTGCGGGCCATCGGGCTCAGACTCTCCTGGATCCGCTCATAGGGCTCCACGTCGGGCAGTTTGCAGTCCATCAGGTGGGCGGCATAGCCCAGGGTTTCACTCGATGGGCAGGGTCTGTCGTCCGCCAGGTTGAGCAGCGCCGGCCTGCTGTCCCCGGGCAGGGCGAGGTTGTGCAGCAGGCCTCCGACGATGTCAGCGACGTGGATGCGGCTGAACACCTGCCCGGGTTTGTGGATCAGGCGGCTGCTGCCCGCGCGCAGTCCGTTGAACGGGCTGCGTCCCGGTCCGTAGATCGCCGGCAGACGGAACACCTGCAGGGGCAGACCGCTGGCCCGCCAGGCCTGCTCGCAGGCCAGCCGTGCCCGGCTGCGGGGAAGTTTCGGAGCGGGGGTGTCGCTTTCCTGGACCCAGGCGCCGCCCCGATCGCCATAGACCCCGGAGGTGGAGAGGTAGCCCACCCACTGCAAGGGAAGGCCGACCAGGCTGTTCCCAAGACTCTCCAGAACCGGATCCTTGCCCTCGCGGTCCGGGGGAATGGTGATCAACAGATGGGTGACCCCCTCCAGGGCAGCAGGGTCGATTCCCGGCCTGAGCTGGCTGGCGAAGGGCACCGGCTGGATCCCCTCCGCGGCCGGGGGATCCTCACCGGGCCGGTGGCTGATCAGCACAGGCATCCCGGTCGCGGCCACGGCGGAGGCGAAGCGCTGGCCGCAGTAGCCGCCCCCCAGCACAAGCATCCGGCCGGAGGCTCCCCTCCAGGGGCCGCCGTTGACAGCAAGAGAAGTCATGAGTACACCTGTATCACTTCTCGGATCCGTTGATGGCCGCCTCTTGCTTCTCTACACCCCGTTCCCTCTCCTCCAGCCTGGTGCGTCCAGGCCAGGTCCGCCCCTGGAGTCGCCCCCGGGTCCTGGGGGCGTTCCCTCTGCTGGTGGTGGTCCTTGTGCTCACGGCCGCCTTGGTGGCGCCCGAGCAGCCCGAGCAGCTCGGGGCCATCTGCGCGCGCCATCACGGACCGGAGGCCTGCCGGGTCTGGTGAGCGGTGTGGCTCAGGCCGCCTGCAGGCTCAGGGCTGCAGCCTGGGGTGCTGGCGCCACCGCCGGCTCAGGGGTGGCCCATTGCAGCAGCCGAACGGCCAAGCGCAGGTCCCCATCCATCCAGGCCCGGATCGCCATCGCGCGGCGTGGGTCGTAGAAGCGCTGGCGCCTGTACCAATCGAAGGCGTCGGCGTCGCTCTTGTGGCCGTTGCAGGCCAGGCAGGCCGGAACGCAGTTCTCCGTCACGCTCAGCCCGCCGCGGCAGCGCGGCAGCAGATGATCGATGGATTCGGAGCGATTTCCGCAATAAATACAACGATGTTGAGTTTGTTTGTGCAGGGATTGTCTCCAGCGTCTGACGCGTAACTTTGGGCAGAGATCCTCAAGGAAGACCGCATCCCTGACCTGCATTCCCATGCCTCGGTTGCGGACAGTTTGCCCATGGCTTCTGGTCTGTCAATGTGTCGAGGACTTCAGTTTTTCAAGCTGATCGCGATGGGCTTGTTCGCAGGGCATCGCTGACTAGAATCCAGGTCCACGAAGCGCGGTGGTGCCCCTGCGAGCTTCGCGCACAACACCGTCGCGCTGTCTGCTGCGGCTTGGGTCCTGCGGTCTGATCGAGGTGATCTCCCCGTTCGATCCGGTCACCCAGGCCCAGCTGCGCAGGATCAGGCCGACGGGTCGCTGGCGTGCCCAGGCCCACTGCTGGGAGTTTCCCCTCGAGGCTGCAGGCGCGTTGCAGGAGCTGTTGGGGGCGCGCTTCGCCATCGAGCCCGACCTGGCCCAGTGGATCGCCTGGTTGCGCCAGCCGTTGCCCCCCCTGCCGCCGCACCGCCAGCTGGTGGCGGCGGCCCAGCTGGAGGACCCCCTCCCGGATGGGCGGCAGCTGTTCAGCCATCAGCGCACGGCGGCCCGTTGGTTGCTGGCTCGCCGCGGGGCGATCCTGGCCCACGCGATGGGCCTGGGCAAGACCCTCACGGCCCTGGTGGCGGCCCGGGCCCTGTCCCGCTGCGCGCACTGCCGCATCGCCGTGGTGGCCCCCGTGGGTCTGCATGGCCTCTGGCGACAGGAGGCCCTGGCCCTGGAGCTGGCTGTCGAGCTGTTCAGCTGGGCGCGGTTGCCGGCCGAGCTGCCCCCAGCCGGCACGGTGCTGATCGTGGATGAGGCCCACTTCGCCCAGAACCTGGGGGCGGCTCGCACCCGGGCGTTGCTGCGACTGGCCCGTCACCCACGCCTGCGGGCGATCTGGCTCCTGAGTGGCACTCCCATGAAGAACGGGCGCCCGGTGCAGCTCTTTCCCCTGCTGGCGGCGATCGATCACCCCCTCGGCCGGGATCAGCTCAGCTTCGAGCAGACCTACTGCCAGGGCCACTGGCGCGAACGCGGTGGGCGGCGCCACTGGCAGGCCAGCGGCGCCGAACGCCTGGAGGAGCTGCACCGGCTGATCAGGCCATTGCTGCTGCACCGGCGCAAACAGGATTGCCTTGACCTTCCCCCCAAGCGTCGTCTGGTCTGCCCTGTGGCCCTCAGCGCCAGCCATGCCCTGGGCTTTGAGCATGAGCTGCAGCAGCGCGTGGAGCACTACCGCCGGCGCGCGGCCAGGGGCGAGGTGCGCCGCGATGCCGAATCCCTGGCGATGCTCACCGCCCTCAGGCAGATCGGTGCTTCTTACAAGCTGCCGGCGGCCGAGGACCTGGTGACGGAGTTGCTGGCTGGCGGTTCATCGGTGGTGGTGTTCACGGCTTTTGTGGCCCCTGCCGAGCGACTGGCTGCGCGCCTGGGCGGTGCCCTGCTCACGGGCCGGCTGAGGCCGCAGGAGCGGCAGCGCCAGGTGGAGCGCTTCCAGGCCGGACGGGTGCCCCTGCTGGTGGCCACCTTCGCCGTGGCGGGCCTCGGCTTCACCCTGCACCGCGCCAGTCATGTGGTGCTGCTGGAGAGGCCCTGGACCCCGGGGGACACCGAGCAGGCCGAAGACCGTGCTCATCGCATCGGCATGGCTGGGCCCCTCACGGCCCACTGGCTTCAGCTGGGGGTGGCCGATCAGCTGGTGGATGGTCTGATCGCCAGCAAGGCCGAGCGGATCGACCTGGCTCTGGGAGGACGCCAGGCGATCCTGCGCCGTCAGGCCCTGCCCGCCATGGTGCGCCAGTTGCTGGAGGCCTGGTGATTCAGGGGGACGCCGCCGCAGGGATGTCGCGGCAGCTCTCCTGGCGCACCCGGATGTCGGTGACCAGCTGGGGATCGCCCTCCGGCGCCGAAGGCTTGCCGTCGGAGGCTGACCTGAGCAGGGCCGCGGCCTTCTCGATGTCCTGACAGGCCCTGCCGTGATCTCCCCGCAGGGTGTGCAGCACGAAGCGATCGCTGAGCGGACGGGCCGCACGAGGGAAGGTGTCCACCACCCGGTCACAGCGCTCCAGAGCCTGATCGAGCGCATCCACCCTGACCTCATCGAGGCATTGGTCCTCACGCAGCCGTGGCCCGTCCTTGCCCAAGGGCTCTGCGGCGCAGCCGCTGAGCGCCAGGACCAGCATCAGGCCCCAGCCCCGGAGCGCTCGACGCCCATCAACCTGGCGGGGATCAGTAGGAATAGCGGTCATGGCGTGTGGTTCCGCCGCCGCTGGGGAGGGGAACCGGCCCACCGGTGCCGCTGGCGGGGATGTCCGTCTGTAGGGGCGCCGGCTTTTCACTGCCGTACAGGGCGCCAAGGAACTGGCCGCAGTCGGGATAGGCATCGGGAGACTTGACCACGGCCTCGGTGATCATCACGGCGCCGTGCTCCGGGGAGGTCTTGAACAGACTGGCGCTCTGGCGTTTGATCAAGGCATAGGCGGCGGTCCAGCTCACCTCATGGTTGTTGCCGGCCTTGCGCATGAAGCAGTACACCTCTGCTCCTTTGTGACCCGGATCGCTGGGGTCAGGCTGGATGATCTGGCTGAGCTGCATGGGTTGGCTCAGCAGCGGCAACGGGCTGCTCAGGATCACCAGGGCAGGCGCCAGAACCGCGCGCAGAGCCGATCTCAGCCGGCGACCCCTGGCAATGTCGGCCGACGTCGGGCAAGGGCAGTGAGGACGGGGCGGCATGAATTCAGTCCGGGCAACCAGGCTTCGGGCACCAACGTATCGGTCGTCTCCGGACTGTCGAGGGGGAGTTCTCCGGTGGCTCACCTGGAGGAATGACCAGCTGTGAATGCCAGCACCAGCCTGATCACCACGGGCACCACCACCAGCACCGTGATCAGCCTCACCGCGTGCAGGGCGGCCACGGCGGCGCCGACGCCGAATTCAGCACCCACCAGGCTCATGCCGCTGATGCCACCAGGGGCTGACCCCAGCAGGGTGATGATTGGATCGATGCCCAGCAGTCGGCTGCTCCAGAGGCCGACCACAAGGCCGGTGGCCACCAGGGTGACCGTGATCAGCAGCGCCGGCCGCCACAGCTGCCGAAGTTCCGACAGGGCTGAGCTGGTGAGGCTGGTGCCGATCACTGTGCCGATGGCGATCTCCAGGCCGGTGCGCGTTCCAGGGGGCCAGTGGGCCAGATCCCAGCGTCCGCTCACGCTCACCAGGCCCGCGCCGAGCAGGGCACCCGCCAGGGGAGCGGCCGGGATGCCCGTGAGCAGGGCGACCAGGCCGCCCCCGAGGCCGGCCAGGAGGTAGATCGCCAGGGTGGCCAGGCTTGACATGCCCGCAGGTGACGCCAGGACAGCTCAGTCTGGGAGATGGGTTGAGCTGTGGGTGGTTCTGTGTTGTGATCGGCCTTCTTGGCGAAAAGGCCATGGCCCCTGAATCGGTGTCGTTCCGCATCACCCGCACCGCGGAGGATCTTGCCCAGACCGTGGCAGCGCTCTCGCACCGGCTGGTGCACCTCGAGCAACGGCTTGGACTCCTGGAAATGGCCGTGGAGGAGGGCCAGCGACCGGAGCCAGATCAGCTCCAGGCCCTCACCAATGTGGACGTGCTGCTGCGGGACTGCCGCCAGCTGCTGGAGACGTCTGCTCCTGAGGCGCCGTCTCCCCAGGTGGTGGCCGCACCTGTTGAGGTCCTCTCTCCCTCCCGCGATCTGGATCAGGCCGCTTAGCGCCGGAGATCAGGGCTGGATATCACGCGACCTGGCGGTTGGCTGGTTTCGGGTGGCAGAATGAAAAGAAAAACAACCATGGTCAACACTTACCCGGCCTGCCCCCTGCCCCGCTCCGGGGGGTCGTCGGCCCCGCAATCCGCCCCTCACCGCCCTGGGTACATCGAAGGTGGTCACCAGCTTGAGAAACTGGAGTTCGCTCTGGCCATCGCCATCAGCCGCGGCGACAGCAGCCGAGCCAGTCAGTTGCGCACCCAGATCGATGCCCTCGGTGATCCGGGTGAAGAGCCAGGCACCTGACACAGGGAACAGCAACACCCTGTCTGCATTTCTGTCCCTTTCGGGCCAACTTCTCCCACAAGCGATACAATGGGACCAGATTGATCAGTTGTTGTGCTTGCGGTTCAAACGCGATCATCGATCGCCATGTCACAGGGATCTGAGCAACGAAGCCAGTATCTCCGGGATGCGGCCGTGCACGAATCCCGGGCCCGGGCTGCTGCCCAGCGGGGTGATCTCACCGAAGCCGCACAGGCGCTTCTCAAGGCTCTGGACTGTGAG